>JBKPSU010000030.1:0-40166 GCA_046735135.1 Actinomycetota bacterium | reverse complement strand
GGCCATGAAAAGGACGGCGACAATGCCGATTGCGCCCTTCTTCAGGCCGGCGGGCGTGGGCTCGATGTCGCCCGGGCTCTGCGCCGGTGCGGATTCCGTTGTCACTCGCGGCTCTCCCGTCCGATTCTTCAGTGCAATGGGCCCCCGTATGCGGTTCCCGCACTGAGGGTCGCACCTGCAAGGCTGTCCGACAACTTGAACGGCGAGAAAATTTCCACCCACCGGTAGCCAACAGGAGGCGACGGGGTTCGTTTCGATGCGCGAGTCTGCGGGGAGATCACCATTTGATGCTCTCGGGCGATCTGTGCGCAGTCTCGGCTATTCTTCGGCGCTGCCCTCGGCCTCGTGCTCGTCCTCGACCTCGACGTCGTCGGCGGCTTCCTCGTCGGTGACTGCGGTATCGCCGTCCTCGTCTACGTCAGCGGGCTCGGTCTCGTCCGCCTCGTCGGGCTCAGCCGGCTCCGGCTCGTTTACGTCAGCGGGCTCCTCGTCGGGTTCGTCGAGGGCGTCGGCTATAGGGTCTTCGTCCGACGGCTCCGTCGACGGGACGTCGCCGTCGTCATCGCCGCCGCCCCCGCCGCTCGTCGGTATGGACATCGTCGGGTCCGCCGCCGGCGGATCGGCCAGCGCTACCGCGGAGGCGGCCCGAGATGGGGTCATGGCCGCAGCGATCGGACGTGACGGGTCATGCGGCGGCTTCGTCCACGTCGGCGCGCCCAAAACCGTTCCGAAGGCGAGAGATTCGTCGAGCTGCTCGGGCACCGGTTCGAACGTCTTGCGCTCGTCCCGCAACGTGATCTCACCGAGGCCGATCCGCTCCTGCAGGCGTTTCATCCAGCGCGGCGCCCACCAGCAGTCGTTGCCGAGCAGCTTCATGACCGACGGAACCAGGAACATCCGGACCACGGTCGCGTCGAGCAGCAGCGCGGTGATGAGACCGATCGCCAGGTACTGCATCATCACCAGATCGGAGAAGGCGAATGCTCCGCCGACGACGACGAGGACCAGTGCCGCCGCGCTGATGAGACGGCCGGTGGTCGCCGTGCCGTGGCGGATGGCCTCCTCGGTGGTCATTCCACGTGCCCGGGCCTCCACCATGCGCGACACCAGGAAGACCTCGTAATCCGTTGACAGACCGAAGATCACGGCGATGATCAACCCGATCACCGGCGCCGTCAGCGGAGTGGGTGTGAAGTTCAGCCACGACGAGAAATGGCCGTCGACGAATATCCACGTCAGCACGCCCAGCGTCGAACACAGCGTCAACGCGTTCATCAGCGCCGCCTTGATCGGCAACACCAGCGAGCCGAACGCCAGGAACATCAACACCGTCGTCATGGAGATCGCGATGAGGATCATCGCAGGCAGCTTCGCCGAGATGGTGCGCACGCTGTCCTGTTCGAGCGCGGGTGTGCCGCCCACCATCAATTTCAGATCGTGCGGCTTCGGAATCGCCCGCAGCGCATCAACTTTCGTCCTGGCGTCGAGCCGGTTGACCAAGCCGTTCTGGATCACCCGGACCGACTTGTCCTTGGAGGCGCCGTCGAGGTATGGCCGTTCCTTCCACATGTTGCCCGGATCGTTGTTCGGCTCCGTGAATCCCGGAATGGCGAGCGCTTCGCTTCGGACCTGTGCGACGTCGGCGTCGGTGACCGGCCTGCCGTCGGTGCTCTGGATCACCAGCGTGATCGGCTCGACGCGGAAACCGGGGAACGTCCGATCGAACTCCTCCTGCGCCTGCCGCACCGAGTTGGTTGGCGGCAAATACTTCTCGCTGATCCCGCCCAGGGCCAAATTGCCCAGCGGAAGGATGAGCAAGATCAAAACGATGATGATCGGGACCGCGAACATCAGCGGTCGCTTCATCACACGCTCGGCCAGCCTGCCCCAGAACCCGTTCTCGACCTGGGCGGTGGTCTTGGTTTTCTGCAGCCGATCACCCAGCCAGTTGATCAGCCGGTTGGTCTTTTCGTTGTCGCGAAGGAACGGGATCCGCAGCAGCGTGCGCACATTCAGCGCGTCGACGTTCGGCCCCAGCATCCCCAGAAGGGCAGGCAGCACCGTGATCGACAGAAGTGCCGCCAACGTGACCGACGCGATCATCGCGTAGGTCAGCGATTTGAGAAAGCCTTGTGGGAAGAGCAACAGGCCACCAACAGAGGCCGAGATCAGCACCGACGAGAACGCGATGGTGCGCCCGGCCGTCACCACGGTGCGACGGACCGCGGTTTCGGTGTCGTAGCCTTCGGCGATCTCTTCGCGGAAGCGGCTCACCACAAAAAGGCCGTAGTCGATGGCGATGCCGAGGCCTATCAGAGTGACCACCGGTTGCGCGAAGTAGTGCACCGGTACCGACAGCGCCGTCAACCGCATGATGCCGAGTGCGCCTGCGATGGTCAGCCCGCCGATGATCCCAGGCAGGAACGCGGCGACCACACCACCGAATACGAAGAACAGCAAAACCACCACCAACGGCAGGGCGAGCACTTCGGCCCGCTGTTGGTCGGTGGCGATGGTGCCGGTCAGTTCGTTGGCCAACGGCAACAACCCGGCCAACTGCACGTTGACGCCCGGGTCGGCCAAGTCCTCCCGGACCGCTTTGTAGTTCTTCAGGATGAGGTCGTCGTTGTCGCCCTTGAGTTGGATGGACATGAACGCGTGCTTCTTCGACGCGTCGGACATGTTTTTCAGCAGGTCTGGACTCTTGAAGTAGCCGATCGACCGAAGGATCTGATCGGGGTGGTGCTTCTCGACTTTGGCGAGGTTGTCGAGGACCTTCTTTGAAAAGGCGGGGTCGTTGACCGTCTTGCCGTCGGGGGCTGTGTAGATCGCGACGATATGGCTGGACGTGTCCCTGCCGTAGTGCTGGTCGCCCAGTCGCGACGCCTGCGCCGACTCGCTGTTGTCGTCGAAAAACCCGCTCTGCGTGACGTGCTCGCCCAGGCTGGCGCCGTAGATGCCGCTGCCGAGGCACAACGCCACCATGACGGCGACCACGACGAATCGGTAGCGGTATACCGTTCGACCCCACCAGGCGAAAACGTTCAGCCCCTAACTCGTAGTGCTCCGCGGTCAGCGCATCAGGTCGATGATCACGGATTGCATTCGTGAGACTACAAGCAGGGCAGTGGCCGCAAGGGTTCAGTCAGAGCCTGCCGGCGCAGAATCAGCAAAAATCGATCGGTGAACGGCCGGTGAACTGTGCAACGTCGCCGTGGCGTGCCCGCTCAACAGGTATGACACTTAGCCCTGTGACCACCACCTCGCTGTTTCACTCGATTCTGCAGTGGCTTCGCGCCGGCTACCCCGAGGGTGTGCCCGGCCCCGACCGCGTACCCCTGCTTGCGTTGCTGCGCGCAACACCGCTGTCCGAAGACGAAGTCAAAGAGGTCGTCGGCCACCTGACCGACGGTCAGCACGGGTTGCCCGCAGGCGGTGAGATCACCCGCGACAACATCCAGGACTTCATCAAGGACTTCACCGACCACGGCGCCGACGCGGAGAACGTCCAGCGGGTCGCGGCCAAGCTGGCTGCGGCAGGCTGGCCGCTGGCAGGAGTCGACAAGCCGGAGAGTTAATCACGCAGTGATGCGGTATCGATGACGAACCGGTACCGCACGTCGCTGGCCAACACCCGCTCGTACGCCTCGTTGATGTAATCCGGTGCGATGACTTCGATTTCGGGCTGCACGCGATGCTCGGCGCAGAAATCCAGCATCTCCTGGGTTTCGGCGATGCCGCCGATCATCGAGCCGGAGATGCTGCGCCGCTTCGAAACCACGGGCGCAGCTGCCACCTCCATCGCGTGTTCGGGCATGCCCACCTGTACGAGCGTGCCGTCCACGGCGAGCAGGCTCATGTAGGCGTTCAGGTCCAGGTTGGCCGACACGGTGTTGATGATCAGATCGAACGATCCCGCGAGTTCGGTGAAGGTGTTGGGGTCGCTGGTGGCGTAGTAGTGGCTGGCACCCAGCCGCAGACCGTCTTCCATCTTCTTCAGAGACTGGCTCAGAACCGTCACCTCGGCGCCCATCGCGGCGGCCAGCTTGACGGCCATGTGGCCGAGTCCGCCGAGCCCGATCACGGCGACCCGCGTGTCGGCACCTGCATTCCAGTGCCGCAGCGGCGAGTACGTTGTGATGCCTGCGCACAGCAACGGCGCGGCGGCCTCGAGGGGGAGCGCGTCGGGGATGGAAAGGACGTAATTCTCGTCGACGACGATGGCGCCGCTGTAGCCGCCGTCGGTCTTCTGGCCGTCCTTGCCGACGGAGCCGTAGGTGCCGATCATGCCGCCGGGGCCCGTGCAGTACTGCTCCAGACCGGCGCGGCAGTTCTCGCATTCACGGCAGGAATCGACGAAGCACCCGACGCCGACGCGGTCGCCCACCTTGAACTTCGTCACCTCCGAGCCGACCTCTGTGACGACGCCTGCGATCTCGTGGCCGGCCACGATCGGGTAGGCGGGCTCGCCCCATTCGGCCCTGACGGTGTGGATGTCGGAGTGACAGATGCCCGCGAAATGGATGTCGAAGGCGACGTCGTGGGCTCCGACGTCACGGCGTGTGATCGTCGTCCTGGTCAGTGGTTCCGTTGCAGAAGTTGCGGCGTATGCGGTTACGGCGGTCGTCATCTCATCCTCTTCGGTGCATGCGGCAAAGGCTCGTCAATGCCATGAATTAGTCGCCGCATCGGCGCGGCTACTTAACGCAACTAACGAGTCGCCGCGGCTAATCCCGTTCGGCGCTGTGAAATAGCTCCTAGAGTCCTGGCGCCCGAAACGCCCCGTTGAACGAGGTCCGCTCGTAATTCGCCACGCCGGCCCGCGTGTACGGGTCGCGCGCGACGAGTTCCTCGACATCTTCGGCGCTCAGGTCTGCGGTGATGAGCATCCCGCCCGACCCGTCCTCCTGTCGGCCCGCCAGCAGCAGGCGGCCTGCCGCCACCTCTTCCTTGAGAAACTCCAGATGAGCCGGGCGAGTCTGCTCGACGACATCGGGCGGCTGTAGGTACGTCGACTTCAGGACGTGGATCACGGTGTCGACGTTAATTGATCGGCGCGTTGAGCCAGCGAAGGTCCGCCAGTATTCCGCGGGCCGCGACGATGCCCTCGCCGGTCTGCCACACCTCGTTGTTGACGATGAAGACCCGGTTGTCCTTGTTGGCCGATAGGTTCTTCCACGCGGTGCTGCCCATCACCTCGGCGGCGCGGCCTTTGGCGGCCGGTGACGCGAAGGACACGTAGACGATGTCGCCGTCGGCGGCCGAGAAGTCCGCGGAGTTGTCCAGGTCCTCAGCCGTGGTACCCACCTCGACATAGGGCTTGTCGGTAAAGCGTTGTGCCGCAGGGCGATCCACGCCGACATCGGTGAGCACGCTGCCGGGGAAGTTGTTCGGTCCATACACCCGCAAGGTCTTGTCGGTGAATTGGACCACCGACGCCTGAAAATGCGTGGCGTCGTTGTCCGCTCCGGTCTTGTCGGCGACCGCGGTGAAATCGTCGACGAGGCCGTTGGCAGCGCCGCCCCGCGAGGTCGCCGCGCCCACCGTTCGCAGGTTGTCCTCCCACGCCGGCCCCGGTGGGCCGGTGAAGACCGTCGGCGCGATCGCCGAGAGCGCCGGATAGGCGTCGGGTGTGACGGCCTCCGACCCGAGGATCAGATCGGGTTTGGCCGCCCGGATCGCGTCGAGATCCGGCGCGCTTCGGGTGCCGAGCGCGGGCAGGTTGTGCACGACGGTGCCGAGATAGGAGGGCTGTCGGTCGGAGCCGTCGGGCAGTGCGGCGCCCACGATCCGCGACTGCAGACCCAGCGCACACAGCGCGTCGAGCTGGTCGCCGGCGAGCACGACGATGCGCTGCGGGTCCGCGCGCACGACGGTGCTGCCGGCGGCGTGGCGAACCTCATGGTCGCCCTCGCCCGGATCCAGCGCTGCCGGAGCCGGCGCACAGGAATCGTCGGGCCGCCGCTCATTGCCCAGCACACCGGCGCCTGCGATCTTGGTGGTGCTGGTGATCACCGACGGCTCGTTGACCGGGGGCGCCGAGTTTCCGCCGAGGTTGCCGCAGCCGCCGAGCGCCGTCACCGCGACGGAGGTCAGAATGGCCGCCGCGGCTGCGATCACCCGGGGCGCCGGTCGGCGGTTCAGCACGGGCCCGACGGTAACATCCGGGCACTTCGCGGCTGGTCAACCGGCCTGGTAGGCAAGCAGCGGAAACAATTACGACCGTTTGTAGGACCCATGCCGACACGAGGGCGTTCGGACGATAAGATTCGGTTGGAGCATTGCGGGCATCCCCGCATAAACGTTTGGAGGACCTGTTGGTAGCCGAAGCGCCCTTGGTCGGAGAACTCGAAGCCCGCCGCCCGTTCCCGGCGAGGCTCGGCCCCAAGGGGAACCTGGTCTACAAGCTGGTGACCACCACCGATCACAAGCTGATCGGCATCATGTACTGCGTCGCCTGCTTCATCTTCTTCTTCATCGGCGGCCTGATGGCGCTGTTCATGCGCACCGAGCTCGCCCTGCCCGGACTGCAGTTCCTGAGCAACGAGCAGTTCAACCAGCTGTTCACCATGCACGGCACGGTGATGCTGCTGTTCTACGCCACCCCGATCGTGTTCGGGTTCGCCAACCTGGTGCTGCCGCTGCAGATCGGCGCCCCCGACGTGGCGTTCCCGCGGCTGAACGCGTTGTCGTTCTGGCTGTTCCTGTTCGGCGCGACGATCGCGATCGCCGGCTTCATCACCCCCGGCGGCGCCGCCGACTTCGGCTGGACCGCGTACACCCCGCTGACCGACGCCATCCATTCCCCGGGCGCGGGCGGCGACCTGTGGATCATGGGCCTGGCCGTCGGTGGCCTCGGCACCATCCTGGGCGGCGTCAACATGATCACCACCGTGGTCTGCATGCGCGCTCCCGGCATGACGATGTTCCGCATGCCGATCTTCACCTGGAACATCCTTGTGACGTCGATCCTCGTGCTGCTGGCCTTCCCGCTGCTGACCGCCGCCCTGTTCGGCCTGGCCGCCGACCGCCACCTCGGCGCCCATGTTTACGACCCGGCCAACGGCGGCGTGCTGCTGTGGCAACACCTGTTCTGGTTCTTCGGCCATCCCGAGGTGTACATCATCGCGTTGCCGTTCTTCGGCATCGTCACCGAGATCTTCCCGGTGTTCTCCCGTAAGCCGATCTTCGGCTACACCACGCTGATCTACGCGACGCTGTCCATCGCGGCGCTGTCGGTCGCCGTGTGGGCGCACCACATGTACGCCACCGGCGCGGTGCTCCTGCCGTTCTTCAGCTTCATGACCTTCCTGATCGCGGTGCCCACCGGTATCAAGTTCTTCAACTGGATTGGCACGATGTGGAAGGGCCAGTTGACATTTGAAACACCGATGCTGTTCTCGGTGGGCTTCCTCGTCACGTTCCTGCTCGGTGGCCTGTCCGGTGTGCTGCTGGCCAGCCCGCCGCTCGACTTCCACGTCACCGACAGCTATTTCGTCGTCGCGCACTTCCACTACGTGTTGTTCGGCACGATTGTGTTCGCCACCTACGCCGGCATCTACTTCTGGTTCCCGAAGATGACGGGCCGGCTGCTGGACGAGCGGCTGGGCAAGCTGCACTTCTGGTTGACGTTCATCGGCTTCCACACCACGTTCCTGGTTCAGCACTGGGTGGGCGACGAGGGCATGCCCCGCCGCTATGCCGACTACCTGCCGACCGATGGCTTCACCACGCTGAACGTCGTCTCGACGATCGGCGCGTTCACGCTCGGCATCTCGACGATCCCGTTCGTGTGGAACGTGTTCAAGAGCTGGCGCTACGGCGAGCCGGTCATCGTCGACGACCCGTGGGGCTACGGTAACTCGCTCGAGTGGGCGACCAGTTGCCCGCCGCCGCGGCACAACTTCACCGAGCTGCCCCGGATCCGTTCGGAGCGACCGGCATTCGAGTTGCACTATCCGCACATGGTGGACCGAATGCGCGCCGAAGCGCACATCGGTCGCAGCCACGGTCCTGAGGACCGGGACGTCACCCGCCTGGACAGCGAGAACGTCCGGACCTGACTGACGGACCACACGGACGGCAACCGGGGGGATAGTCGAAAGGTGACCTCGCCTATCGGCTCTTCGCGCGAGCGCTCGTCGCTGTTGATCACCGTCACTGGGGTCGACCAACCAGGCGTGACTTCTGCGCTGTTCGAAGTGCTTTCGCGGCACAAGGTCGAGCTGCTCAACGTCGAACAGGTGGTCATTCGCGGGCGATTGACGCTCGGAGTGCTCGTATCAGGGTCGGCCGAGACGGCGGGCGGTCGGCAGCTGCGTGAAGAGGTCGAGGCCGCGATTCACGGCGTCGGCCTGGAGGTGACGATCGAGCGCAGCGACGAAATGCCCGTGATGCGCGAGCCGTCCACCCACACCATCGTCGTGCTGGGCAGGCCGATCACGGCCGAGTCCTTCGGCGTGGTCGCGCGCGAGGTGGCGGCGCTCGGCGTCAACATCGACTTCATCCGTGGCGTCTCCGACTACCCGGTGACCGGACTCGAGCTGCGGGTCTCCGTGCCGCCCGGCGGGGCTTACGCGCAATTGCAGTCCACCCTGGCTCGCGTGGCGGTCGCCGAGGGCGTCGACATCGCGCTGGAGGATTACAGCCTGGCGCGAAGGGCCAAGCGGCTCATCGTGTTCGACGTCGACTCCACGCTGATCCAGGGTGAGGTCATCGAGATGCTGGCCGATCGCGTTGGCGCGCACGCCGCCGTCGCCGAGATCACCGAGGCCGCCATGCGGGGTGAACTGGACTTCGCCGAGTCCCTCAACCGTCGCGTCGCAACGCTGGCCGGGCTACCCGCCGAGGTGCTCGAGGAGGTCGGCGAGCAGATCGAGCTGACGCCGGGCGCGCGCACGACGCTGCGGACACTGCGCCGCCTGGGTTTTCACTGCGGCATCGTGTCGGGCGGCTTCCGCCAGGTCATCGAACCGCTCGCCCACGAGCTGGAAATGGACTTCGTCGCAGCCAACCAGCTCGAGATCGCGGACGGCAAGCTCACCGGGCGGGTCGTCGGGGAAATCATCGACCGGCCGGGAAAAGCCAAGGCGCTGAGGGACTTCGCGCAGCAAGCGGGGGTTCCGATGGAGCAGACCGTCGCGGTCGGAGACGGCGCCAACGACATCGACATGCTGGCGGCCGCCGGCCTCGGCGTGGCGTTCAACGCCAAACCGGCGTTGCGCGAGGTGGCCGATGCGTCGCTGAGCAACCCATATCTGGACACCGTGCTGTTCATCCTGGGAATCACCCGCGGCGAGATCGAGGCCGCCGACTCAGTCGACGGCACGTTCCGCAGGGTCGAAATCCCCGACTAGTGGACGACTGCGGAGAGGAGGGTGTCGACGAGTTGCTCGGCGGTCGTGTTCCACTTGTCGGTGCGCAGCAGGCCACTCGATTCCACGCCTGCGGCACCGTGGGCTCCGGTCAGAGGCACAGCCGCGCAGCGCAGCCTATCTACCGGGAGAAGTCCCGAATCCTTTCGCAGCGCGTGCATTTCATCGCCGACGCGCTCCCAGCCTCGGCCGCGACTGCGGTCAGTGTGACTAGCGGGGCGAGTTAGACGACGACGGTTGCCGGCTCCGGTGCGGTGGATCCCGTGACGCTGTGCCACGCGTCGGCCATCAGCTCGATGGCCGCCGACAGCTGGTCCTCGGGCAGCGCGTAGGGCACCCGCACGAAACGCTCCAGCGTTCCGTCGACGCCGAATCGCGGTCCTGCGGGCAGTTCGAGGCCCATCCGCGATGCGGCCGCCGACAGTGCGGTGCTCATCGGTGCGGGCAGCCGGACCCATAGCGACATGCCGCCTTCACCGGTACCCGGCTCCCAGTCGGGCAGATGACGGCTCAGCAGTGACAGCAGTAGTGCCCGTCGCTCCCGAAGGATCTCGCGGCGCTCGGGCAACAGCTCATCGCGCTGCGCGAGAAGCCTTGCGGCGGCGAATTGTTCGAGCACCGGGGTGCCCATGTCGATCGACGGGCGCAGCGCGGCGATCGTCGCGATAGTGGCGCGCTCGGCGCGGATCCAGCCGACACGCAGGCCGCCCCAGAACGACTTCGACATCGAGCCGATGGTGAGCACAAGGTCCCGTCGCGTCGTCATCTCCGCGGCCATCGGCGCGGGCATCGCTTCGCCGAGCCACATGTCGAGGATGGTCTCGTCGATGACGGTGCGAGTAAGGGTCTCGGCAATGATGCCCGCCAACCGCTTTCGGTCCCGCGTCGGCATCGTCAGCCCGGTGGGATTGTGGTTGTCCGGGATCAGGTAGGCCAGGCTCGGCGAAAGCTGTTGCACTGCGGCCTGCAGCGCGTCGAGCTCCCAGCCTTCCTCCTTCATCGCCACCGGAACCGGCCGCGCCCCCATCGTGGTGATCGACGTCAACGCGCCGTGGTACGTCGGTTGGTCCACGAGAACACGCTCACCGGGCTGCACGTACGTCGTCAGGATCAGGTTGAAGGCGTGCAGCGCGCCCGTCGTGACAAGGACTTCATCAGGATCGGTGGGAAGGCCCCGCTCGCAATACCTTTCGGCGATGGCTTGCCTGAGGACAGAGACGCCGACGAGCTCGTGGCCGACCTCGTGCAGGTATGGCGCCACGTCGTGGGTCGCCTCGACGAACGCCTCGCTGACGGCGGCGGCAGGCGCGGATAGCGCGGCGGCGGCCAGGCTCATCGTGGGTGGGGTGATTTCGGTGCGTGCAGCAGGCGCAACTGGCAGCGCGGTGGTGCTGCGGGCGCCGCGGCGGGCATTGAGGTAGCCGTCATCGCGCAGCTGCGCGTATGCGGCGGTGACGGTGGTGCGGGAAACCCGCAGGGTGTCGGCCATCGCGCGCTCGCTGGGCAGCCGAGCGCCGACGGGGAGACGGCCGTCGACGATCAGCAGCCGGATGGCGTCGGCGAGGCCGTGGTAGGCCGGGCCACTGCGACTGGACGTCCGCCAGTTTCCGAGCTCGCGGGCCAAAAGGTCCACATCGAGCGCTCTGGCGGGTATTTCTACGGTCATTGCAGGCCAGTATGGACCAACTGGCTATTGAATAGCAAGCCAGTTGATCGGACTATTGGCTCATGAGCATGAATTGGACATTACAACTGGCCCGCCCGCTGGGCCGGATCTTTCGCCCCGCCGAGGGCATCCCTGCCGAGTTCGGAGACCGGGACGCCGAGCGGGTGGCCCGCGAGGTCGAGCTGATTCGGATCCGCTTCCCGCACCATGCGTAGGGCCCTCGCAAGGTCCACTGTGCGGGGCGCCGTATTACTCCTCGGGCTGATCGGCTACGGCTTCTCGATGGCCGTGATGGTGCGCGCCGGACTCGGGCTGGACCCGTGGGACGTCTTTCACCAGGGCCTGTCGCGCAAGACGGGGATGACGATCGGCGTCGCGTCCGCCGTCGTCGGCGTCGCGGTGTTGTGCGCCTGGATTCCGCTGCGCAACCGTCCCGGCATCGGCACCGTCGCCAACGTGATTGTGATCGCGGTGACGGTGGACGCCGGCCTGGCGATGCTGCCGACGCCGACGTCATTGCCGGTCCGCATCGCAATGATGGTGGGCGCCGTGGTGCTCAACGCGATCAGCACGGTCCTCTATATCGGCGCCGGCCTCGGTCCCGGCCCGCGTGACGGGCTGATGACCGGCCTCGTCGTCCGCACAGGCCTGTCGGTCCGGCTCGTCAGGACCTCCATCGAGGCCACAGTGCTCGCGGTCGGATGGCTGCTCGGCGGGACAGTGGGCGTCGGCACCGTGCTCTACGCATTCGGAATCGGTCCACTTGTCCAGTTCTTCGTGCGGATCATCCCGAACCGCGTGCTCGCGCATAGCGGCTGGGCGTCGGTCGTGGCCGACAATCGCGATTTCGGCGTGAATAGTCGCGCGAGGCGCAACGGATCACGCCGAAATCGCTTCTCTACGATGAGTGAGTGCCCGATGCCGGAGGAGACAGCGCCGACCCCGACCTGCTGATCGACTTCGCCAAGATCACGCTGCGCCGAGGCAATCGGATTCTGGTGGGGCCCGTTACGTGGTCGGTGGAGCTCGACGAACGCTGGGTCGTAATCGGTCCGAACGGCGCAGGCAAGACAACACTGTTGCGGATGGCGGCCGCCACCGAGCATCCCTCCTCGGGCACCGCGTTTGTGCTCGGCGAACGCCTTGGCCGCACCGATATGTCCGAGCTGCGCTCGCGCGTCGGGCTGAGCAGTTCCGCGTTGTCCCAGCGCGTGCCCGACGGGGAACTGGTCCGCGATCTCGTCGTGTCCGCGGGCTACGCGGTGCTCGGTCGCTGGCGGGAGACGTACGACGACGTCGACTACGAGCAGGCCATCGACATGCTGGAGAGTGTCGGCGCCGAACACCTTGCCGAGCGCACGTACGAGACGCTGTCGGAAGGCGAGCGCAAACGGGTGCTGATCGCCCGCTCGCTGATGACCGACCCGGAGCTTCTGCTGCTCGACGAGCCTGCGGCCGGACTCGACCTCGGTGGCCGCGAGGAGCTGGTGGCCCGGCTGGAGGATCTGGCCGCCGACCCCGACGCCCCGGCGATCGTGCTCGTCACCCACCACGTAGAGGAGATCCCGCGCGGGTTCAGCCACGCCCTGATCCTGTCGGAGGGCAAGGTGGTCGACTCCGGGCTGCTGACCGACGCGCTGACCGCGGAGAATCTGTCGAAGGCGTTCGGCCAGTCCATCGCGCTGGAAGTCATCGACGGCCGATATTTCGCCCGGCGCACCCGGAGCCGGGCGGCGCACAGGAGGCGTTGATGAGTGAAGACCCCCTCGTTCCGCGGCCCGCCGCGACGGTGATGCTGATCCGCGACACCTCCGACGGCATCAAGGTGTTCCTGATGCGTCGGCACCGCAAGATGGATTTCGTCGGCGGCGTGATGGTCTTTCCCGGCGGTGGGGTCGACGACCGCGACCGCAACGCCGACATCGCCTGGCACGGCCCCGACAAGGACTGGTGGGGCGCCAAGCTGGGCACCGACGCCGATCTCGCCGAGGCCCTGGTCTGCGCCGCCGCGAGAGAGACATTCGAGGAGTGCGGGGTGCTGTTCGCCGGTGCCGCCGACGACCCGGACCTGCTCGTCGACGACGCGTCGGTGTATCGCGATGCGCGGGGTGCGCTCGTCAGCAAGGAACTGTCGTTCGGCGAGTTCCTGCGGGCAGAGAGCCTGATGTTGCGTTCCGACTTGTTACGGCCGTGGGCGAACTGGGTGACCCCGAAGGAGGAACGCACCCGCCGCTACGACACCTATTTCTTTGTCGGTGCGCTTCCTGAGGGACAGCGCGCCGACGGCGAGAACACCGAAACCGACCAGGCCGGCTGGATCACGCCCGAGGCCGCCATCGAGGACTTCACGGCCAACCGCAGCTTCCTGCTGCCACCGACATGGACGCAGTTGGACGCGCTGACGGGTCGCACCGTCGCCGAGGTGATGGCCGTCGAACGTCAGATCGTGGCCGTTTCGCCGAACATGAGCATGACCGATGGCAACCTGGAATTCGAGTTCTTCGACGGCGAGCGCTACAACGCGGCGCTCGGAGGGCGCACCCCGTGAGGGAGTTCGTCAGCATCCACAGCTTCGACGAGCACCCGGGCATCGCCACCCTGCTGCTGTCGCGGCCGCCGACGAACGGTCTGACACGCCAGATGTGTCGCGAGATCGGTTCTGCCGCAGAAGAACTCGGCGCACGAGACGACGTCGCGGCGGTGATCGTGTTCGGCGGACACGAGATCTTCTCCGCAGGCGACGACGTGGCGGTGCGGCGGACGTTGAACGCGCAGGAGGCGGCCGCGGTCGCCCAGGTGGGGCGGGATGCCGCCGATGCACTCGCCGCGATCCCGAAGCCGACGGTGGCCGCGATCACCGGGTACGCGCTCGGCAGCGGGCTGGCCCTGGCGCTGGCCGCGGATTGGCGGGTCGCCGGCGACAACGTCAAGGTCGGCGCGACAGAAATCCTCGACGGTTTCGCTCCGGGTGAGGCCGCCAGGCTCGCGCGCGCGATCGGCGAGAGCAAGGCCAAGGATCTGGTGTTCAGCGGGCGGTTCGTCGACGCCAAGGAGGCCCTGGCGCTGGGCCTGATCGACCAGATGGTCGCTCCAGACGCGGTGTACGACGCGGCCGTGGCGTGGGCCGAGCGGTTCGTCGGCCACTCGGCGCAGCTGCTGGCCGCCGCCAAGGCCTCGTTTTCCACCGGCCATTAGGCTGCCCTGCATGACGAGTACCGATGCCACCCCCAATCCGCACGCCACGGCGGAGCAGGTGGAGGCAGCCCGCCACGACTCCAAGCTCGCCCAGGTGCTCTACCACGACTGGGAGGCCGAGAACTACGACGAGAAGTGGTCGATCTCCTACGACAAGCGTTGCGTCGACTACGCCCGCGACCTGTTCGACGCCACCGTACCGGTTTCCGAGCAACGCAAGCTGCCCTACGACCGGGCGCTGGAGCTGGGCTGCGGCAGCGGGTTCTTCCTGCTGAACCTGATCCAGGCGGGCGTCGCGCGGCGCGGCTCGGTGACCGACCTGTCGCCGGGCATGGTCAAAGTCGCCGTCGGCAACGGCGAAAATCTCGGCCTCGAGGTCGACGGCCGGGTGGCCGACGCGGAAGGCATCCCGTATGAGGACAACACCTTCGACCTGGTCGTCGGCCACGCGGTGTTGCACCACATCCCCGATGTGGAGTTGTCGCTGCGCGAAGTGGTGCGGGTGCTCAAGCCGGGCGGGCGGTTCGTGTTCGCCGGTGAGCCGACGAACGCGGGCGAGACTTATGCCCGCCCGCTGTCGACGTTGACGTGGCGGACGGTGACGAACGTGACGAAGCTGCCGGGGCTCGGCGGCTGGCGACGCCCACAGGCCGAACTCGACGAATCGTCGCGCGCCGCAGCGTTGGAGGCGATCGTCGATCTGCACACCTTCGCGCCGAGCGAATTGGAGGGAATGGCCCGCAGCGCCGGAGCTGTCAACATATCAACCGCCACAACGGAATTCACCGCCGCAATGGTGGGGTGGCCGATCCGCACGTTTGAGGCGGCCGTACCGCCCGGCCGGTTGGGATGGGGTTGGGCGAAGTTCGCGTTCACCAGCTGGATGACGCTGAGCTGGGTGGACGCCAACGTCTGGAGTCACGTTCTTCCCAAGGGCTGGTTTTACAACGTCATGGTGACCGGGGTCAAGCCGTCGTAGATTTCGGCAGCGGCGCCGTCGCCTATCTGCGCAGCGACGCAGGGGAGCAGGCGCTGCGCATTGTCGACGGTTACGGGTTTACGGATGCCACCCGGCTGGCCGACATCGCCTCTGTACGAACGCAATTCGGTGAACACGCCCCGGTGCTGGTGGAGACGGTGCTATTGCGTCGCCGGGCGGCCGCCAAATTCGCCGACCCGACGCGCTGGCTGTTCACCGACGACGCCCTGCAGCAGGCCACCGCACAACCGGTCGCCGAGCACCGCGCCCGCCGGCTGGCAGGCGCGACGGTGCACGACGTCACATGTTCGGTCGGCACCGAGCTTGCGGCACTGCGCAACTCGGCCGCCTACGTCGTCGGCAGCGACATCGATCCGGTACGGCTGGCCATGGCCCGCCACAACGTCGGCGATGTAGCGCTGTGTCGCGCCGACGCGATGCGCCCCGTCACCCGTGACGCCGTGGTGCTCGCCGATCCTGCCCGGCGACGCTCCGGACGGCGACGATTCGACCCGCGTGATTACACCCCGCCACTCGACGGACTGCTCGAGGTTTACGGCGATCGCGATCTCGTCGTAAAGTGCTCTCCCGGAATCGGTTTCGGCGAGCTCGGCCGACTCGGCTTCTGCGGCGAGATCGAGGTTGTCTCGCTGGAGGGCAGTGTGCGCGAGGCGTGCCTGTGGTCGCCGAGCATGGCAGAAGCCGGCGTGCACCGACGCGCCACCGTGCTCGACGGTCCCGAGCAGATCACCGACGCCGAACCCGACGACTGCGGCGTAGCGCCCGCGGGCCGGTGGATCGTGAACCCCGACGGCGCGGTGGTCCGCGCCGGGCTGGTCCGCCATTACGCAGCCAGGCACGGGCTTTGGCAACTCGACCCCGACATCGCGTACCTGTCGGGTGACAAGGTCCCCGACGGTATGCGTGGCTTCGAGGTGCTCGACCAACTCGGCTTCAGCGAGAAGCGGCTGCGTCAGGCGCTGGCTTCACGCGATGCGGGCGTTGTCGAGATCCTGGTGCGCGGCGTCGACGTCGACCCCGACGCGCTGCGGCGCAGGCTCCGGCTTCGCGGGTCACGGCCGGTCTCCGTGGTGATCACCCGTATCGGCTCCGGCACGGCAAGTCGGGCAACGGCATTCGTCTGCCGTCCATCGTGGTGAGGTTTTTTTGCTGTCGCCTGTATTGTGGCGTCGGCGGCTACGGTGCCGCTCTGGCTCCCGAGGAGTTAAATCCATGCGCACTCGCACGTCGGTACTGGCCACCCTGGCGGCCCTGATGGTGGGTTGGTCCGGCGTCGCGGCCGCGGCCCCGGCGTTTGCCGCTCCGCCGAAGTGCTCGGATCTCAACGGCGCCGTTGACGCCAAGCAGATGTGCCAGATCACAGACGGTGACACCGGCTACACCATGCACATCGCGTATCCGACCATGTATCCCGACGTGCAGGGCGTCTTCGACTACATCAAGCAGACGCGCGACGGCTTTCTCAATGTGGCGAAGATGCCCGACGCGCGGACGATGCCCTACCAACTGGAAGTCACTCCGACCGAGTACAACTCGGCGGTTCCGCCGCGCGGCACGCAGTCGGTGGTGTTCAAGACGTTCCAGGACGTGGGCGGTGCGAAGCCGCAGACCTTTTTCAAGGCGTTCAACTGGGATCAGGGCTACCGCAAGCCGATCGCGATCGACACCGGGGGCTCTGACAAGATCCAGCCGTTGTTCAAGCCGGGCACCAGCCCGTGGCCGGTGATCTTCCCGCTCGTGCAGGCGGAGCTGGAGAAGCAGATGGGATCGAAGCCGGCGATCGCCCCGGAAGTGGGGCTTAACCCGGCGACGTATGAGAACTTCGCGATCACCAACGACTCGCTGATCTTCTTCTTCGGCCAGGGCGCGATCCAGCCGGAGTCAGCGGGCGCGCTGCAGGTTTCCATTCCGCGCGGTCCCGTCGACCCGATGATCGCCTAGTCGCTAGGCGGGCACGAAACCGTATACCTGGCCCGCGCTCGTCGCCGTGACGACGCGGCCGTCGTGGCCAATCGACACACCGACAGGCCAGCCCGTCGCCTCCGGCAGCGGATAGCTGTTGACGGTGTGGCCGTCCGCGGGATCGAACACCACCAGTGCCTGGCCGTCGTCGCCGTCCTTGGCCACGGTGTAGGCGACGTGGCCACCGGCCTGACTGGACGTGGTCAGCGGCGCGACGTCGTCACGGGTCCACGCCACCTCGGCCTTGTCGCCTGCGTCCCTGATCGCGACCAGTTTGGTGTCGGGGCCGCCGCCGCAGATGATCAGCCCCTGCGGCGATACCGATGGCGGGGTTTGCGGCGTAACAGCCAGCGGTGTCGACCATTTCACCTTGCCGTCGGCGGCATTGATCGCCCACAGCTTGTTGTCGCGGCCATTGACGTAGATCGTCGATCCGTCGCCGGATGCGACCGGGCTGGCGATCGTTCCCGCCTTGACGGCGTCGCTGGTCCAACCCTCTGCCAGCACGGGATTCTGTTTGGCGTTGTACTTCAATCCGACGAGTACAGGAGCCGGGGCGTTGGGTTGCCATGTCGAGATCACGACGATTCCTGCTCCGGCCGCGTATGCGGGCGCGGACGCAACCGGGCAGCGCGGTCGCTCCAGGCGACAGTCGGAAAGCCCACGCTGCGAGTCGGTGGGGTTGACGCCTGCCACCAGGTCCAGTGGCGTGCCGATCACGGTGCCCCGGTGGGCGTCGAACACCAGGACCTGACCCAGATGGGTCACCACCAGTAGGTGGTCAGGCGCGAGAATCCTCGGCGTGGTTGGCATTCCGATGACGGGCTTTCGCCAGCGGATCCACTGCGCCGGCGGGAACGACAACATCGCACCGGGCTGGCCGACGTAGAGGTTGTCGAAGCCGTCCCACAGCGGGCTCGAGAATCCGCCGCCCTGCCACAGCCGGCTGCACCAGCGTTGGCGGCCGTTGTTGTCGGTTTCCCACACCATCAGCGAGCAGCCGCCGGGCGTCTGTGCGTTGGCCGCCAGGTAGTGGCCCGACCCCAGCGCCACCGCGGCGCCGAGGTCACCCTTGACCGAGCGGCTCCATTTCAGGTGCAGAGCCTCTGCGCCTGCCACGCCGCTGTAGCTGCTGTTTGCCGCGTTGCCGTATTGGGCGGGCCAACCGTCGGAGGCGTGCGCCTCGACCCAGGAGTCGGTGTTTCCGCAACCGGCCAGCGCACCCGTGATCAGCGCTGTTGACGCCAGCACCATGAGTCGGCGGAACACTCGATCCTTTCCCGTTCCTATTCGTAAGCCCACGTGAGGGTAACCGTTCGGGCTGCACGCGCTCGCGTAGGCTTTCCGGCCATGACGACGATGTGGGGCGCGCCACTGCACAAGCGCTGGCGGGGGCAACGGCTCCGCGACCCGCGGCAGGCCAGATTCCTCACCATGGACTCGCTGAGGTGGGTGATCGCCCACCGCGCCTACACCCCGTGGTATCTGGTGCGCTACTGGCGGCTGCTGAAGTTCAAGCTAGCCAACCCGCACATCATCACCCGCGGCATGGTCTTCCTCGGGAAGGGCGTGGAGATCCAGGCCACCCCCGAGTTGTCGACGATGGAGATCGGCCGCTGGGTGCACATCGGCGACAAGAACACCATCCGGTGCCACGAGGGCTCGCTGCGGTTCGGCGACAAGGTCGTGCTCGGCCGCGACAACGTCATCAACACCTACATCGACATCGAGCTCGGCGATTCGGTGCTGATGGCCGACTGGGTCTACGTCTGCGACTTCGACCACCGGATGGACGACATCAACATGCCGATCAAGGACCAGGGCATCCTCAAGGGCCCGGTGCGGATCGGGCCCGACACCTGGATCGCGACCAAGGTCACCATCCTGCGCAACACCACGGTCGGCAGGGGCTGTGTGCTCGGGTCGCACGCTGTGGTGAAGGGTGACATCCCGGACTACTCCATCGCGGTCGGCGCCCCAGCCAAGGTCGTCAAGAACCGCAAGCTGGCGTGGGACACGTCGGCCGCCGAACGCGCCAAGCTGGCCGCCGCTCTCGCGGATATAGAACGCAAGAAGGCGACCCGCTAACCTCTAGGTCGCCTTGCCCCGCGAGCGACCGTGTTTGTACGTGGACACGCCGCGGAATTATGTGCAAATGCGCACGCTTGCGCGGACGTGACCGCACGATATTGACGTGAGCGACAGCTGCATGGCATGCGGTACCGAGCTGCGGGCGAACGCGCGGTTCTGTGATGTCTGTGGCTCAGCTGTTGCCGAGTCGCGCGGACTCGCCGAATACAAGCAGGTGACGGTGCTCTTCGCCGATGTCGTCCATTCCATGGATGTCGCCGCGGCGGTGGGCACGGAGCGGTTGCGGGACATCATGACCGAGCTGCTCAACCTTTCGTCGAAGATCGTGCAGCGCTATGGCGGAACGGTCGACAAATTCACGGGCGACGGCGTGATGGCCGTGTTCGGCGCACCGCGCGCGATGGAGGACCACGCATTGCGCGCTTGTATGGCGGCGCTTGATATTCAGCAGGAGGTTGAACGCCTCACGGTCGATGTTCAAGAGCGCGACGGCGTCGCGTTTCACTTGCGAGTCGGGCTGAACTCCGGTGAGGTGATCGCCGGCGACATGGGTTCCGGCCCTTCGAGTTACACCAGCATCGGTGAACAGGTCGGCATGGCGCAGCGTATGGAATCCGTGGCGCCACTCGGGGGAGTCATGCTCAGCGAGTCAACGGCCCGGCTGGTCGAGAGTACGGCGGTCCTCGGGGAAGTCGAGTCGGTACAGATCAAGGGCGCGGAGCGGCCGGTCACCGCCCGGCTGCTGATTTCTACGTCCGAAGGGCGGCACCCGAGCAGGCAACTGTCGACGTTGGTGGGTCGTGCGTGGGAAGTGAGCACGGTCGCAGGAGTGCTTGAACAAGCAATCGCCGGGAAGGGGCGCATCGTCACGCTCGTCGGGCCGCCAGGTATCGGCAAGAGCCGGATGGTGGCCGAAACGAATTCGATCGCGGCAAGCCGCGGCGTCGAAGTGTTCACCACGTACTGCGAATCGCACACCAGCGACATCCCGTTTCATGTACTGGCCCGCTTGCTTCGGGACGTGTTTGCGGTCGGCGACCTGGGCGATGATGCCGCGCGGCGGGCAATTCGAACGCGGTTGTCGGGCGCCGACCCGGCGGATCTAGTGCTTCTCGAGGACCTGATCGGTATCCGCGCGCCCGATGTTGCCCTGCCGGATATCGATTCGGATGCTCGCAGGCGACGACTGGCCGCGCTCTTGTACTCGGCGGCCGCCGCTCGTTCGACGCCCGCCGTCTATGTGATCGAGGACGCACATTGGATCGACGACGTGAGTGAAGCCATGCTCGCGGAACTCGGTGGGGTGATTCCGCAGTCGCGCGCTCTTCTCCTGATCACGTATCGCCCGGATTATCACGGCAAGCTTGATCGTCTGGGAAGCTCGCACCGAATCGCCCTTGCACCCCTTGATGATTCGGAGGCCATTGCTTTGGCATCCGAGTTGCTCGGATCGAATCCATCAGTCGAGACACTGGTGGCGCAAATATCAGAGCGGGCTGCGGGCAATCCTTTCTTTGCAGAAGAGATCGTCCGCGACCTCGCCGAGCGTGAAGTGATCAATGGGCAGCCGGGTGCGTATGTGTGCCAGCCTGATTCCACCGACGTTCAGGTGCCCCCGTCATTGCAAGCGACCATCGCTGCTCGCATCGACCGTGTCAGTCCGGCTGCCAAGCAGACTTTGAACGCCTGCGCGGTCGCGGGACTGCGGTTCGAAGCGAATTTGTTGACGGAGTTGACGGATATCAGCGGTATCGCCGAGTTGGTCGCAGCAGAGCTTGTCGACCAGGTCGTGTTCACCCCGTCGGTCGAGTACGCGTTCCGTCACCCGCTGATCCGAACCGTTGCTTACGAATCGCAGCTGAAATCCGACCGCTCTGAGCTGCATCGACGCCTGGCCGACGCGCTGAAAGGTTCGGGGGAGAGCCATGCCGCGCTGGTTGCCGAGCATCTGGAGGCAGCGGGGGACTTCCGCGACGCCTTCGACTGGCATATGCGTGCGGGCAATTGGTCACAAGCTCGCGATATTAGGGCAGCGAAGACCAGTTGGCTGCGTGCACGAGAGGTCGCCGACCGAATGCCGGGAGATGGACCTGCCGAAATCGACATGCGAATTCAACCCCGCATCCTGCTGAGCATTAACACACTCAGATTTGGCGGCAGCGTCGAGGAAACTGGGTTCGAGGAACTGCGCGAACTGTGCGCAGCGAACGGCGACGTACTGTCGCTCGCCCTCGGCTTGGGCGGCACGGTGGTAATGCTGGTGTTTCACTACCGATTCGCAGAGGCGGCCGGGCGTGCATCTGACCTGGTTGACCTCCTGACGGGCATCAGCGACCCCGCCATGACGCTGTCGCTCTGGGGCGCGGCGGCGAACGCCAAGATCCAGGTCGGCCAGGTCATCGAAGGCATGCGGCTGGCTCAACACGGTATCGATTTGGCCGAACGCGATCCCACGCTCGATGACGTTTTCAGTTCCTCAGCCGCCCTTACTTTTTCGCTACGCGCCGTAAGCCGATTCGCGCTTGGTGTTCGTGGCTGGCGGGAAGATATCGAACGTGCCATCGAGATGAGTCGACCGCCCGAACCCGCTCATATCGCCGCCTTGGTGTACAAGTTCGCAGCGATCACATGCAACGGCGGGATTCAGCCGGATGCGGCGGCTATGACGCAGACCGCACATGCACTGCAAACCGCGGAGCGCTCCGGCGATGATTTCGCCTTGGACTCGGCTCGGCTGTGTCGCGGCATAACTCTCGTGGCCAGTGATGGTTCGTATCGTACCGAGGGCCTGGAGTCCCTGGCGGGATATCGCGAGGCGTCTCTCCGCCATGGCTACAGCAGGAACTCCGTCCGTTGGGTCGACGAGGAAATGGCAAGGGAGAAGGCGAGGCTCGGCGATGTCGACGGTGCCATAGATCTAGCCCGTAAGACAGTCGATTTCCTGTACTCAGTGGGCGACGTATTGACGCGGGGGCCCGCAGTCACCACTTTGGTGGAGTCGCTCCTGGCTCGTGGCAACACATCAGACGTCGCCGAGGCGGAAGCTGCGGTCGACCGACTGGCCTCTGTCCCCACGGATCTTGGGTTCGTGTTGTTCGAGTTGCCGATGTTGCGGATGCGTGCGCTGTTGGCGCGCGCGCGTGGCGATGAGGTCGGCTATCGAGGCTTTGCGGAGCGATACCGAACGATGGCCAACGACTTGAGCTTTGAAGGACACATGGCAATCGCTGCCCAGATGTGACGACGAATGCAGAGGTGAAGGCCGTCAAGCCTTCTCACAGGAAGGGCGTTGTCGTCAGGCGGCCCAGTCGATTCCGAACGCGTCGGCAAGCGCTGCGCGGCCGCCGTCGGTGACCGTCACGGCACGGCCGCGAGGAAGTCGCTTCACCCAGTCCGCCGAGATGAACCGGTCGAGAACCGCCCGGCCCAGTGCGCCGGACAAATGGTGCCGCTGTTCGGTCCAGTCGACGCAATAGCGGACGAGGGGCCTTCTGCTGGAGGGCAATTCGATACCGACATCGACGAGGAACTCCCGACCGCTGTCGGTCAGCTCGTAGTGGATTTCGTGGCCGGGGCTGCTGAGTGAGTCGTGGTTGTCCCGCTGCGGGTCGTAGCGGCCGTCCCCACCGACGAGAACCCCGCGGTCCAACAGGCTGCCCATGATCTGCACGCCCAGCCGGCCCGCGAAGTGGTCGTAGCAGGTGCGGGCGGACCGGAGATTGGCTGCACGGGTGCCTTCGCGCAGGGACTTCACCGGACGCGGTGGCGCCAATCGGACGAGCTGCTCGAGCAGCTCACCGACCTCGGGACCAGCGAGCCGGTAGTAGCGATGCCTGCCGTGCTTCTCGACTGACAGCAGCCCGGCGTCGGTCAGCTTGCCCAGGTGGCTGCTGGCCGTCGGCCTGCTGATTCCGGCTTCGTCGGCGAGCACGCTGGCGGGCAGCGCCCTGCCGTCGTCCAGGGCGAGCATCACCTTGCACCGCGCCGGGTCGGCGAGCAGTGAGGCCACGGCGGCGATGTCGGCGTCACCGCGTGTCGGCAATTCGGCAGCGTCACGCATGGCAGACCTCTTTCTTCATCGGCGCGGGCGCATCGGCCCGGGCCCATCGCAGCGCGATGACCGCGCCGAACACCGAAACCGCTCCGCCGACCAGCAGCGCTGCGCGCACACCGGCGCTACCGTCGATCGCCGCCATGGCACTACCCAACACCGCCACACCGACAGTGATACCCACGAGCCGGGCCAGGTTCACGACGCCTGAGGCCAGACCGGTGCGCTGCACGGGCGCCGCCGACATCGCCAGCCCCACAGCCGGGCCCGTGTTGAGAGCCAGGCCGGCGCCGGCGAGCAACAACGACAGTTCAAGAAGCCACAGGTCGGCATGCGGACCCACGGCGGCATACAGAAACATGCCTGCGGCTATCAGGCCTAGGCCCGCGGTCATCGGCAATCGGGGTCCGATGCGATTGGCCAGCGCGTTGGCGACGGGGATCACGCTCAGATACGCCACGGGTAGCGGAAGGAAGCACAGCGCGGTGATCAGCGTGCTCGCGCCACGCTGTTGCTGGAACGCGAAGCTGTTGACCAGCAGTAGACCGTAGGTCGCGAACGTCATGGTGAACGTCGCCGCGAGGGCGGCATTCAATCGAGTGCTGCGAAACAGGTCCAGAGGAAGCATCGGCGCACTGGCGCGGTGCTGGCTGACCACGAATGCCGCCAGCCCGGCAACGGCCACGACAGCCAGCGCGACGACCCACGTAGTGGGTAACGTGCGTCCCTCGACCAGGACAACCGTCAGGGTGCCGAGGCCGAGGATCGCCAGCGTCTGACCGCCGATGTCGACGCGCGCGGCCTCGTTGTCCCGGGATTCGGGCAGATAGAGACACGTCATCAGCAGCGCCAGCATTCCGACCGGCACGTTCAGCCAGAAGATGTAGCGCCAGCTGACGGTGTCGGTGAGCAGGCCGCCGAGGATCGGCCCGACTGCGGTGCTCATCGCGGCCGCCATCGCCCATGCTGCGGTGGCGCGTGCGCGCTCGATCGGGTCGGGAAACGCGGCTGCGGTGATGGCCAGACCCTGGGGCAGCATCAGCGCGGCGCCGACGCCCTGGATCGCGCGCGCTGTGAGCAGCAGCGGCAGCGACGGTGCGGCCGCGCACGCCAGCGAGGCGACGACGAAGACCGTCAGCCCGATTCGCAGCAGCCTGCGCCTGCCGAACCGGTCACCGAGCGATCCGGAGGTCAGCAACACCGCGGCGAACGTGATGTTGTACGCGTCGATCGTCCACTGAGCGCCGGAGATACCGCCGCCGAGGTCGGCGCGAATCGCGGGCAGGGCCAGGTTGATCGCGTTGGCGTCGATCAGCCCGACGAAAAGGCCCAGGTAGGCGGCGACCAGCGTGAGAATTGACCGGTAAGTGATCCTGTTGGTGCCCATACCTGCACGCTAGGTGCGGAACGATTCGACGACGGTCGAACTGTCAGCGGTCGGGTAGGGCGTGCTCTACGATCAGCCGACGTGGATGGGGTTGACGTTCACCGCGTTTGGCGGCCAGATACACCTGCGCCGTCTCGCTCGCGACCGTGTGCCAGTCGAAGTCCGATGTCAGCCGCTCGCGCGCCGCGATCGCATGTCGCTGGGCCGCCTCAGGGTCGTCGAGAACCGTCCGGACCGCGGCAGCAAGCGCCCCGATGTCGCGCGGTGGGAACGACATTCCGGTCTGGCCGTTGATCACCGCCTCACCGAGACCGCCGGCATTCGACGTCACCAACGGGGTGCCCGTCGCGGCGGCTTCGAGCGCCACGATGCCGAACGGCTCGTAATGACTCGGCAGCACTGCCGCGTCGGCGCTGTGCAGCAACTGCACCAGGCCCTTGTGGTCCAGTCGGCCGACGAACGTTACGGCCTTGAGCACCTTGTGCTTTCGGGCCTGTTCCACGAGCCACTTGTACTGGGTGCCGTCGCCTGCGATCGTCAGCGTGGTCCCAGGATGGGTGCGCCTGATGCGGGGCATCGCTGCGATCGCATCGTGGATGCCCTTCTCGTACTCCAACCGGCCGAGGTAGAGCAACTGCGCGGGACCGGTGCGCGGTCGACGCTTCGCGAAAGGCCACAGCGCGGCGTCAATGCCGTTGCGGATCACCCGGATCTCGGCGAGGCCGGGTCCGAACAGTTCGGTGATTTCGTCGCTCATCGACCTCGAACACGTGATGAGCGAGTCGGACTCGCGCACCAGCCACGATTCCACCGCATGCACCTGGCGGCTGATCCGTCCCGACACCCAACCGGAATGCCTGCCCGCCTCGGTGGCGTGGATCGTGGAAACCAGTGGGACGTCGAAGAATTCGGCCAACGCGATGGCCGGGTGCCCGACCAGCCAGTCGTGTGCGTGCACGACATCAGGTCGCCACGGCTTGGGCTTTCTCCCAGCGGTTTTCAGTGCTAGGCCGGCCCGGGTCATCGAGTGGCCCATCGCCAGTGTCCACGCCATCATGTCCGAGCCGAAGTCGAACTCGTGGGGATCGTGCGCCGCGGCCACAACCCGTACGCCTTCGACGGTCTCATCGGTCGACGGATGTGTGCTCGGGTCGGTGTTGGTGGGACGACGGCTGAGCACCACGATCTCGTGCCCGGCCGCGGCGAGTGCCGTCGCCAACTGGAAGGCGTGCCGTCCCAGGCCGCCGACCACCACCGGCGGGTACTCCCACGACACCATCAGGACTTTCATGAGCGCTCGATGCTTCGCGAGCGTGCGCAGACTGTCGGCGATTCACGGCGTGTCTGTGTGCAGACACGCACGCTCGCGGGGAAAGGCGAGTTCATGAGCGGGGGAGCCTTCGTGCGTCCAGTGCGCCGAACAGGCCGTCGGCCCGGTTCCAGCCTGCCGTCAACCGCTCGGCCTGCTCGCGTCGGCCCGACGCGAGCGAACCCGCGATCTCGCGGGTGGCGTGTGCATGCAGATGCGCGCGGTAGCGGGCGTAGTCGGCGGCGGAGTCCTTGCTGACCATGAACGGCCAGTCGCTCGACACCGTCAGCAGCGTCTCGCGCAAGATCTGGTCGGCGACGAGGTCGCGGGCGACGGGGGCGCCCACCGAGGCGTTCTGCTCGAACGCCTTGTCCACCGTGCTCAGCGCGGTGTCGACGACCTCGGTGTTCAGTTGCACCAGATCGGCGACCTTCTCGCCGGACCATACCGACCAGTCCTTGCCGGAACCCCAAGAGCTGGGCGGTAATTCGACCGGGCTGCCGACGAAGCCGTCGGCGAGCGCGTCGGACAGTGTGCCGACCCGGATGCCCGCGGCGGGCAATGCGCGCAACACTCGTTCCAGCCATGTCGGGCCCTCGTACCACCAGTGCCCGAACAATTCGGTGTCGAACGCGGCGATCACGTGTGCGGGCCTGCCAATCCGCTTGCTCTCCGCGACGAGCCGCCTGCGCACCACGTCGACGAAGTCGGCGACATGTCCGTCGACGGCGCGGTCGGCGCGCGCGGGGTCGTACGGCGACTTGTCGTCAGCGGGCACATTACGTCCGGTGACCCGCGCCGGCTTCAGGCCGGTGACGTGGTCGTAGGTGTGGAAGTCGCGGTAGGCGGCATGGCCGGGGTAGCCGGACTTCGGCGACCACACCCGGTAGGAGACCTGGAGGTCACGGCCGAACGCGACGACATCGGAATCACCGACGGGGCGACCAAGCGCGGTATCGCCGTGCAGCGATGGACCGTCGACCATGAAATGCCCGACACCGGCTGCGGCATAGTCGAATTCCATGCCCGGCGCGTACGCGCACTCGGGCGCCCAGATGCCCGTCGGGGTGTGCGCGATGCGCTGCTTGGCGTCGGCCAGTCCCTCGCGCAGTGCGAACTCGCGCAGCCGTGGGTTCAGCAGCGGTTGGAAGGGATGCGACAGCGGTCCGCCGAGGAGTTCGATGGTTTCGCCGCCGACCAGTTCGCGCAGTAGCGGACTGGCGCCGTGCTGCCACAGCGTTGCGAAGTCGTCGAGCTCGCGGTCGGCTTCAGCGACCTCGCGAATGCCGAACTCGCGCAACGGTTCCCGCAGCGTCGTCGCCTCCCTGGCGCGCAGCCGCCAGTTGGCCAGCCAGTGGTGCATGCCGGTCAGGCAGTACGGGTCGTCGAGTTGCGCGGTGACCACGGGGGTCATGCCGAGCGTCACCAGGTGGCGACGATCCTCGTCGGCCAGCCTGCGCAGCACGCGCATCAACGGCAGATACGCGGCCGACCACGACTGATAGAGCCATTCCTCGCCGACCGGCCAGCGGCCGTGATGGGCCAGCCATGGCAGGTGGGTGTGCAGGACGAGGGTGAAGAGTCCAGGAACCGGTTCCGTCACGGCCGCACCGCGATCGCGACCAGGTCCAGGCTCTCGTCGATGTCTCGCTCGCGCGCGTCGATCAGGTCGAAGTCGTCGATGCCGACCGAGGCGACGTCGGCGAGCAGGTCTGCGGGCCACGGCGCATCGGCCAGCGCGCGGGCGACCTGCGCGTCGATGATCGAGCCGCCGTGTTTGGCGTCCAGTTCGGCCAGCCGGGAACTGTGGAAAACGCCCAGCATCGATTGGAGCTCGAACCCCGCCGACTCCAACAGCCCGGTGAGTTCGGCGGCGTTGAGCTCGCGGGTGTGAAACGGGTTGATCGGCGTATCCCGGCCGGGGGAGAAGGTCACCCGGTTCGGCGTCGACATCAACAGCAGCCCCGACGGCCGCAGCACCCGCAGGCATTCGGCGACGAACTGTGGCTGATCCCACAGATGCTCGATGACCTGGAAGTTCACCACGACGTCGATCGAAGCCTCGGGAAGCGGAAGCTCCGCAAGGTTGCCGTGCCGCATGACCACCCGCGGGTAGTTCGCGCGCACATGCGCGACGGTGGCCTCGTCGTAGTCCAGCCCGATCACGCCACGCGCGACGTCGGCGATCAGATCGGCGCCATACCCCTCACCGCATCCCGCTTCGAGCACGTCGCGGCCTGCGCACCGGTCGCTCAACCGCTGGTAGACCACCTCATGGCGGCGAAACCAGTAGTTCTCCTCGGCCAGGCCGGGAACAGTGCGCTCCCCGGTCAGCGGCAGAGCGCCCTCCGGGCCTGCGGGACCGTCGGTGACAAATGAGCTCATTGCAAAGGCAGGCTAACCCAGGACAGGGGTTGGTGGCCGGTTCGCGAACTGTTCGGCCGCTGATGAACGGGTAAGGGCAAGTCAGATCACAAACTTCGACCAGCTATGGTGTTCGTGCGAACCACCTTAAGTTACCGGCGAGTAACATGGTGGCGTCTGCTTGAAACGTGGTAGTGGGGGCCGATGGCCGGTCTCCTCGAGGAGGACGAACCAGACTCATGACGAACATCGTGGTCCTGATTAAACAGGTCCCTGACACGTGGTCGGAACGCAAGCTGACCGACGGTGATTTCACCCTTGACCGCGAGGCCGCCGACGCCGTGCTCGACGAGATCAACGAGCGCGCCGTCGAAGAGGCGTTGCTGATCAAGGAGAAAGAGGCCGCAGACGGCACCGAGAGCACCGTCACGGTGCTGACCGCCGGTCCCGAGCGCGCCACCGAAGCGATCCGCAAGGCGCTGTCGATGGGTGCCGACAAGGCCGTACACGTGCTCGACGACGGCATGCACGGCTCGGACATGGTGCAGACCGGATGGACGCTGGCCCGTGCGCTGGGCACCATCGAGGGCACCGAGCTCGTCATCGCCGGTAATGAGGCCACCGACGGCGTCGGTGGGGCCGTGCCGGCGATCATCGCCGAGTACCTGGGTCTTCCGCAGCTCACGCACCTGCGGAAGGTGTCCGTCGAGGGCGGCAAGGTGACCGGTGAGCGCGAGACCGACGACGGTGTGTTCACCGTCGAGGCGCCACTGCCCGCCGTCGTGAGCGTCACGGAGAAGATCAACGAGCCGCGCTTCCCGTCCTTCAAGGGCATCATGGCCGCCAAGAAGAAGGAAGTGTCGACGCTGACGCTGGCCGAGATCGGCGTCGAGTCCGACGAAGTCGGTGTCGCGAACGCAGGCACCAAGGTCACCGCGTCGACCCCGAAGCCGCCCAAGACCGCGGGCGAGAAGGTCACCGACGAGGGCGAGGGCGGCACCAAGATCGCCGAGTACCTGGTTGCCCAGAAGATCATCTAGCCGTATTCGCCGCAGGCAGACACAGACCCAGAAAGACACAGAAGACACATGGCTGAAGTACTTGTGCTCGTCGAGCACGCAGAAGGTGCGTCCAAGAAGGTCACCGCTGAACTGATCACCGCCGCCCGTGCGCTGGGCGAGCCGAGCGCTGTCGTCGTCGCCAAGCCCGGCACCGCCGACAGCCTCACCGACGGGCTGAAGGCCGCGGGTGCGGCCAAGATCTACGTCGCCGAGTCCGACGACGCCGAGAACTACCTGATCACCCCCTTCGTCGACGTGCTGGCCTCGCTGGTGGAGTCCGCCAGTCCCGCCGGAGTGGTGCTCGCCGCTTCTGCGGACGGCAAGGAGATCGCCGGCCGGCTGGCTGCACGCATCGGCTCGGGTGTGCTGACCGACGTCGTCGAGGTCAAGGAGGGCGGCAAGGCCGTGCACTCGATCTTCGGCGGCGCCTTCACCGTCGACGCCGAGGCCACCGGTGACACCCCGGTCATCACGATTCGTCCGGGTGCCGTCGAGGCCGAGGCTGCCGACGGCGCAGGCGAAGTCGTCAAGGTCGAGGTTCCCGCCCAGGCCGAGAACGCCACGAAGATCACCAAGCGCGAGCCGGCCGTCGCCGGTGACCGCCCCGAGCTCACCGAGGCCACGGTCGTGGTTTCCGGTGGCCGCGGTGTCGGCAGCGCCGAAAACTTCCATGTGGTCGAGGAATTGGCGGATTCGCTCGGCGCCGCCGTCGGTGCGTCGCGTGCCGCGGTCGACTCCGGCTACTACCCGGGCCAGTTCCAGGTGGGCCAGACCGGCAAGACCGTGTCGCCGCAGCTGTACATCGCGCTGGGCATCTCGGGTGCGATTCAGCACCGCGCAGGCATGCAGACGTCCAAGACGATCATCGCGGTGAACAAGGACGAAGAGGCGCCGATCTTCGAGATCGCCGACCTCGGCATCGTCGGCGACCTGTTCAAGGTCGCCCCGCAGCTGACCGAGAAGGTCAAGGCCCGCAAGGGTTAATCCACCGTCTACCAAGCGCTAAGGCGCCCGACACGCTGCGTGTTCGGGGGCTTTCGCGTCACCCGTGACGTTCACCGAGCGCTCACAGACACGTCACCATGACGATGCCGATTCGAGAGGCGGGCACGCGACCGTGCAGTCGTGAGCACCGCATCAGTCCTGATAGCTGCTGACCAACCGAGCGGCCTGGCGACTACGTCGTCGTCGGCGCCGCGTTACACCCTGCTGCTGTCCACCGACCCCGCGCTCATCGAAGCCGCGCAGCGTCTTCGGCATGACGTATTCACTTCAGAACCGGGTTTCGCGCTCGAAGGCGCGATCGACGGTAAAGACGCCGACCGGTTCGACGAGTTCTGCGACCACCTGCTTGTCCGCGAGGAGAACACCGGCGAGCTGGTGGGCTGCTACCGCATGCTGCCGCCGCCGGGCGCCATCGCCGCCGGGGGGCTGTACACCGCAACCGAATTCGACGTCACCGGGCTTGATTCGCTGCGACCGTCGCTCGTCGAGATGGGCCGCGCCGTGGTCCGCGACGACCACCGCAACGGCGGCGTTGTGCTGCTGATGTGGGCGGGCATCCTGGCCTACCTTGACCGGTGCGGCTACGACTACGTCTGTGGATGTGTCTCCGTGCCCGTCGACGATCCGGCAGGCCCGCCCGGCAGCCAGATCCGCGGCGTCCGCGACTTCGTGATGCGCAGGCACGCCGCCCCCGCGGAGTACACGGTGTACCCGTACCGGCCGGTGATGATCGACGGCAGAGGCCTCGACGACATCGACCCGCCCGCGCGGGTGTCCGTTCCGGCGCTGATGCGGGGCTACCTGCGGCTCGGTGCTGAGGTTTTCGGTGAGCCGGCCCACGATCCGGGATTCGGCGTCGGCGACTTCCCGACGCTGCTCGACAAACGGCGAGCCGATACGAGATACCTGAAACGGCTGCGGTCGGTCGCCGCGGCCAGCGAGATGGCCGACGGGATCGCATCGTGAGCACCGACGCGAACAGCCCCTGGGTCCCTCGGGCGACGTGCGATGCCTCATGCGTAGCCGCGGGCGCGGCGCCCAGTGGTAGGCCAGTCGTCGTCGCCATGCGCGTGGCCATGCGTGCCCCCTTCGCGGTGATGCTGCTGTCGGCGGTTCCGCTGCTGGCAATACCCCTGCCCGGCCGCTCACACATCCAGCGGGGCTACTGCAAGCTGATGCTGCGCGCGCTTGGGGTGCGAATCACGGTGTCCAGCGGGCCGATTCGTAATTTGCGGGGCGTCTTGGTGGTCAGTGGTCACGTGTCCTGGGTCGACATCTTCTCGATCGGCGCGGTGATGCCGGGGTCCTTCGTCGCCAAGGCCGAAATGATCAGCTGGCCGGGGCTCGGCATAGCCGCGCGACTGATGAAGGTCATCCCCATCGAGCGGGCGAGCCTGCGGCGACTGCCCGACGTCGTCGCGATGGTCGCCAGCCGACTGCGTGCGGGACAGACCGTGGTGGCCTTCCCGGAGGGCACCACGTGGTGCGGGTTGGCGTACGGACCGTTCCGGCCCGCGATGTTCCAGGCCGCCGTCGATGCGGGCAGGCCGGTGCAGCCGCTGCGGCTGAAATATCACCACCGCGACGGCACACCGTCCACGGTGGCCGCCTACGTCGGCGATGACACGTTGTTGGCGTCGATCCGCCGACTCGTCACCGCACGTCGCACCATCGTGCATGTGCAGGTGGAATCGCTGGAACTGCCCGGCGACGACCGCCGCGACCTCAGCCGGCGCTGCGAGGCGGCCGTCCGGGGCGACAACGGCCGGCGCACCAGCGAGCACGCGCTGGCGGCCTGACCGGGCATTCAGGGGCACCGCGGGCGGCGGCTATCCTGGAAAAGTTATGGCCACTGACAAGTCGGTCTACCTGGATCACGCCGCAACCACCCCGATGCACCCTGCTGCCATCGAGGCGATGACCGCTGTGCTGGCGACGGTCGGCAACGCCTCGTCGCTGCACGGCACCGGCCGGATGGCGCGGCGTCGCATGGAGGAGTCGCGGGAGACGCTGGCCAAGCTGCTCGGCGCCCGTCCGTCCGAGGTGATCTTCACCGCCGGCGGCACCGAAAGCGACAACCTGGCGGTCAAGGGCATCTACTGGGCCCGTCGCGATGCCGAGGCGCATCGTCGGCGCATCGTCACCACCGCCGTCGAGCATCACGCGGTGCTGGACTCGGTGGAGTGGCTCGCCGAACACGAAGGCGCCGAGGTGACCTTCCTGCCCACCGAATCCGACGGCTCGGTCACGCCCGCCGCATTGCGAGAAGCGCTGCAGGACCATGACGACGTCGCGCTGGTATCGATCATGTGGGCCAACAACGAGGTCGGCACCATCATGCCGCTGACGGAGTTGGCCTCGGTGGCCGGCGAATTCGATATTCCGATGCACAGCGACGCAGTTCAGGCGGTTCCGCAGATACCGGTCGATTTCACTGCCAGTGGCCTGTCGGCGATGAGCATCGCGGCGCACAAGTTCGGTGGTCCGACCGGCGTGGGCGCGCTGCTGCTACGCCGCGACACCGCGTGCGTACCGCTCCTGCACGGCGGTGGGCAGGAACGCGATGTCCGTTCGGGCACAGCGGATGTCGCCGGTGCGGTGGCGATGGCCAAGGCCGCCGAGATCACGATCACCGGCATGGAGGCCACCAGCGCGCGTATGCAGACGCTGCGCGACCGGCTGGTCGACGGCGTGCTCGCCGGCATCGACGACGTGGAGCTCAACGGGGCGACGGGTGCGCAGCGGCTACCGGGCAACGCGCACTTCACCTTCCGAGGCTGCGAGGGTGACTCGCTGCTGATGCTGTTGGACGCCAAGGGAATCGAGTGCTCGACGGGATCGGCATGCACGGCAGGTGTCGCTCAGCCGTCGCATGTGCTGATCGCGATGGGCGCCGATCCGGCGAGCGCTCGTGGATCGCTGCGACTTTCGTTCGGGCACACCAGCGTCGACGCCGACGTCGACGCCGCACTCGACGTGCTGCCCGCCGCGGTTGACCGTGCGCGGCAAGCCGCGCTGGCCAGTTCGGGAGTCGTCGAGTAGTGCGGGTTCTTGTCGCGATGAGCGGGGGCGTCGACTCGTCGGTCGCCGCAGCCCGGATGGTCGATGCGGGCCACGACGTGGTGGGCGTGCACCTGGCGCTCTCGCCGTCGCCGGGAACCCTTCGCACCGGGTCGCGCGGCTGCTGCTCGAAAGAGGATGCGGGCGACGCGCGCCGGGTCGCGGACATCCTCGACATTCCTTTCTACGTATGGGATTTCGCCGACAGGTTCAAAGAGGACGTCATCGACGACTTCGTGGACTCGTATGCCCGCGGAGAGACGCCCAACCCGTGCGTCCGCTGCAACGAGCGCATCAAGTTCTCCGCGCTGTCGTCGCGCGCGATGGCACTGGGCTTCGATGCCGTCGCGACCGGCCACTACGCGCGGCTGTCCGACGGTCGGCTGCGGCGCGCTGTCGATCGTGACAAGGACCAGTCGTACGTCCTCGGCGTGCTGACCGCTGGCCAACTGCGCCGTGCGCTGTTCCCGATCGGCGACACACCCAAGCCGCAGATCCGCGAGGAGGCCGCCCGCCGCGGGCTGGCCGTCGCGCAGAAGCCGGACAGCCACGACATCTGCTTCATCCCGTCCGGCGACACCCAGGCCTTTCTCGGCAGCCGCATCGGCGTCCGCCGCGGCGCGGTGGTCGACTCGGGCGGCACGGTGCTCGCCGAACACGACGGCGTGCACGGCTTCACCATCGGACAGCGTAAGGGGCTTGGCATCGCCGGGCCCGGTCCCGACGGGCGCCCCCGGTATGTGACGGCCATCGACGCCGACAGCGCGACCGTCCATGTCGGCACAGCGGCGGACCTCGCGGTGTCGATGCTGACCGGGGAGAAGCCGGTGTTCACCGCCGGCGTGGCAACGGATGGACCCGTGGAATGCGTGGTGCAGGTGCGGGCCCACGGCGGCATCGCCGATGCCGTCGCCGAACTGCGCAGCGGCGAACTGGTGGCCGATCTGCGGGCCCCGCTCACGGGCGTGGCGCCCGGCCAGACCATGGTGCTCTATCGTCCGGATGCCGACGGCGACGAGGTGATCGGAAGCGCCACCATCGCCCACGCGAAGTAACTCAGACGCCTGAACGAGAGCCCACCGCGTCCCCGAGCGAGAGCCCACCGCGTCGCCGAGCGAGAGCCCACCGCGTCGCTGAACGAGAGCCCACCGCGTCCCCGAGCGAGAAGCTATGGCTGTGGAAACCGCGAGATCACGACCAGGAATGCTATTTCGCGGATGGTGACCCATCTCGCGGGATTAGTTGGGGACCTTGTCCATCAGGTTCGTCATGATGATGTCGGGAACCGAATCCGGGAACGAGCAGAACGACACCTCGGCCAGCACGACGTTCTTGACCCGGTAGTCGCGCCCGCAGGTGCCGGACGACAGCATCCGCAGCGAGTCCGCGTCGGCCGTCCACTCTCCGATGAACGTCGACCCGAGAGCCGTTGAGCCGCAGTCGTATACCCGGCTCACCAGATCGGCGAATGCATGCCGGGCGGTTTCCGGATCACGGTAAGCGGCGGCGCCCTCCGAGATCAGCCCGCCATCGGGCGGGTTCTGATATGTCGTCTTGTGAAACTCTTCGACATCGGAACCGAATGTCTGCGTCTCGGCGAAGTACCACTTGCACTCCGCGGGCGTGCCGTTCATCAGGTCGCTCGCGTCGACGGGAATCTTGCCGTCCATGCTCGGCACGATCGTCAGGCTGTCGCCCGCCCCGGTGATCGCCCGCATCTGAGCTTGGTCCAGCATCACCGATTCGACGTCGACCGGCGACCGCGATTCGTCGTCGATGCCAGGAGCCGCCCGCATCGCAGTGCCCTGTATGGAGTGCGCGCACCCCGCGGCCAGCATCGCGGCGGCACACAGCGCCGTCAGTCGGCCGGATGCCAGGGGCATGATCGCGACTCCCTTCCTGGTTCGCAGACTAACGCGTGGGGCGCGTGTGGCGAATAGTGTTGGAGAAGTGAGTGACTTCGCCGCGGCCACCGGCATCGGATCCTGGCCGGGAACATCGCCCCGAGAAGCCGCCGAGGTAGTCGTCGGGGAGCTGCATCAACTGCCGCATCTGGTGGAGCTGCCCGCCCGCGGCGTCGGAGCCGACCTCATCGGCCGGGCGGGCGCCTTTCTCGTCGACATCGCGATCGACACCGTGCCGCGGGGGTACCGCGTTTCCGCCGGACGAACCGCGGTCACCCGGCGCGCTGTCAGCCTGCTCGCCGAGGACGTCGACGCGCTCGAAGAGGCATGGGAGAAGGCCGGTCTGCGCGGGACGCTACGGACCGTCAAGGTTCAGGCGCCGGGACCGATCACGCTCGCTGCGCACCTGGAGCTGGCCAACGGCCACCGGGCGATCACCGACGCGGGCGCGCTGCGCGACCTGGCCGGGTCGCTGGCCGAAGGTGTCGCCATCCATCGCGCCGAGATCGCCAGGCGGCTGGAGTGCACCGCGGTGGTTCAGTTCGACGAACCGTCGCTGCCCGCGGCGCTGGCTGGCCGGCTGACCGGTGTGACCAGCTTGACGCCGGTGCACCCGGTCGACGAATCCGCGGCTGCCGGGCTCCTCGACGACTGCGTGGCAACGATCGGCGGTGGCGTGGCGATCCACAGCTGTGCGCCCGGACTGCCGTGGACGATGCTGGCGCGCAGCAGCGTCAGCGCGGTGTCGGTGGACCTGTCGACGCTGACCGCCGCCGAGCTCGACGGCGTCGGAGAGTTCCTCGAGTCGGGCCGCACGGTGTTGCTCGGCGTCGTTGCCGCGACGGCGCCCGACCGCGGCCCGTCGGCGGACGAGGTGGCCAAGGCGGTCGTCGAAGTCACCGATCGACTTGGCTTTGCTCGTGCGGTGCTCCCCGAGCAGATCGGGATGACTCCCGCGTGCGGTTTGGCCGCGGCGACGTCCCAATGGGCACGCACCGCGATTGAACTCACCCAGAAGGCGGCCGACGCCATCGCCGACGATCCAGGCGCGATCTTGAAATAGGCGTTTGCCGGGCAAAGACTTGTGCAACAATGCGTGGGCTAGACCCCGGGCTCAACAACCCCGTTGGACAGGGAAGGGATCGTGGCGGAGTCGACTATTCGCTTTGCGGCGGGTGCCAGCATTATCGCCGCGTCTCTGATGGTCGCAGGTCCGAACCCGGCACAAGCCGTTGCCGACAAGCACAATTCTCCCTCGTATACCAAGGACAACGACCGCAGTAGCAGCACCACCAACCGGAGCAGCATCGGCGGAGGCAGCGGTGGCAACTGGATGAACGGGGTGCTGGGCGGCACCGACAACGACCAGCCACCCTTGCTCGCAAACGGCGGCGGCGACGTCGCCGCCGTGCAGAGCATCGACTCAGATGGACCGGTTGCATTGCGGTCGGCGGCCGTCACCGACCAACCCACAGGCGTCAACGCAGCGGGCGCCGTTGCCCCGCCGCTCCGCGCCAGATCTGACTATTCGTCGGCCCCTGCCGGAGCCCTGCGCTCGCCGCGCGTCGTGATCGGAAACGGTCGCTCGCCGGGAGATCCCGTGCCAGGGACCTGGTCGGCGCCCCAGATCCTGCAGGACAGTTCGCTGGAGGCCCCGGTCGGCGAGTCGGTGCCCGCGGTGCCCGACGCGGTCGTCGACCTTCCCCCGCTGCCGCCCCCGCTGCCGCCCACCGAGCACATCCTCCCGGCCGTGGTGGTGGGCGAGCTCGGCATCGGGACGATCGACACGACGACCGATCCGCTCGCCGGGGTCGCCGGATTGACCCTGATCCCCGCGGTCGGCGCCGTCCTCGGCTATCGGCAGGCGCGGGCAGCGCGGTCGGTGCGGGAGTCAGCCCGTACGTAGGTCTTTGCGCAGGATCTTCCCCGACGCCGACTTCGGGATCGCGTTGATGAACTCCACCTGACGGACCTTCTTGTACGGTGCCACCTCGCTTGCGACGAACTCCATCACCTCGGACTCGGTCAACTCGGCTCCGGATTGTTTGACCACGAACGCCTTCGGGACTTCCTCGCCCGAATCCGCATCGACGACGCCGACGACGGCGGAGTCGGCGATCGCAGGATGGGTCAGCAATACGGCCTCCAGTTCAGCGGGCGGCACCTGGTAGCCCTTGTATTTGATGAGCTCCTTGAGCCGATCGACGATGTAGACGCAGCCCGACGAGTCGACGCGGGCCAGGTCTCCTGTGCGCAGCCAGCCGTCGTCGTCGATGGTTTCTCTGGTGGCCTTCTCGTTGCCGAGGTAGCCGGCCATCACGTTGGGGCCTTTGAACCACAACTCGCCGGTCTCGCTGAGACCCTCTGCGGGAAAGCCGATTTCGTCTCCGGTATCGGGGTCGATGAGCCGCGACTGCGAGTTGGCGGCCGTCCACCCTGCCGCGGCGATGGGAGCGGGGGAGCCGAACAGACTCTTACCGCCGTCGAACGGAGTGCAGTGGCTGACGGGGCTGAGCTCGGTCATGCCGTAGCCCTGGACCACCGGGCAGCCAATGCGGTCGGCGACGGCGTGGCCCAGGTCTTCGTCCAGCGGCGCCGCGCCCGACAGCACCGCACGCAGAGTCGACACGCTGTACTTGTCCACCAACGGATGCTTGGCCAGCGCCACCGCTACCGGCGGTGCGATGAAGGCCACGGTCACCTTGTGCTTCTGGATATGTCCGAGGAACTCCTCCAGGTCGAAGCTAGGCATCATGACCAGGCGAGCCCGGGCCCGCAGGACGGCGTTGAGCAGCACCGTCATTCCGTAAATGTGGAAGAAGGGCAGGAAGGCGATGACGACGTCGTCGGCTTCGACGTCCTGGACCGTACGGATCTGCGCGACGTTGGCCACCAGGTTGCGGTGCGTCAACATGACGCCCTTGGGATTGCCGGTGGTGCCGGAGGAGTACGGCAGCACGGCCAGATGCGTCGCCGGGTCGAATGTCACGTCCGGTGCCGCCGCTCCGGGTTCGAGAAGGTCCGCGGCGTTGGGGTGACCGTCGGCGGCCTCGCCGGGGCCGTCGAGTACCACCAGCCGATCGTCGGGCATGCCGACCGCTGCGGCGGCCTCTCTTGCCTGCGGCAGCAGCGGGCCGACGGTGATCAGCATCCCGGCCTCCGAGTCCGTCAGCTGTTTGGCGATGTCCTTGGCGGTGAACAGCGCATTGATCGTGGTGGCCGTCGCGCCCGACCGCAGGATGCCGTGAAACGCGATCGCGAATGCGGAGCTGTTCGGCGCCAACAGGCCCACCACATCGCCGACCGCGATACCCCGGGCGGTCAACGCGCCCGCGAACGCATCGATTCGTGCAACCATCTCGCGATAGCTGGTTTCGCTGCCCGATTTCACATCAACGAGCGCGATGCGGTCGGTGTCGGCGTCGTCGACATTGCCGAACAAGTACTCGTAGACGCTGGCGGAGGGGATCTCGACGTCGGGGTACGGGCTGGCGAAGCTCATGGCATCGATCGAACCATGGCCATCAAGGGCCGCAGGCACCCACCACGAACAGTCCGATGGCGGCGAGTCCCACCACTAGATACAGCAAGAGCAGCAAGAGCACAGCATCACAGCCATCCCATGGCGCGGACCGCGACAGACGGACGGCGCTTGCGGGCGGGCGCGAATTCCTTCCGCGCCTCGGCGACGAGGCGCGGTACCGCCGCGACCGCTTGGGGCTGAAGTTGGTGGGTGATCCTCGGGGGCCGGCCGCTATCCGGGCTCGCATCGGAGTTCTCGCACCCGCTCTTGTCGCGTAGGCCGCGAGTTCGTTGTAGTTCTTAGCACCAACAGCTACCCCATCAACGGCTTGGGAAAATGACGTCGTGAGGTTCGTCGTTATCGAAGTACAAGTCAAAACCGATCATGAACCAGCGGTCGGGTTTCAATCCCGCAAGCCTTTTCGAGGTTGTTCTCACGCCCCGTAAATCTGTCTTCTGCGGCCGCGTTGCCGTACCAATCGCTCAGCGTGTTCATCCGGCATTGATGCCAATATGACGGTCAACGGGGTCCAGCTGTCCAGTTTCATCAGGCAGCACGCCGCAGTCGGCCAGGCCGCACATCGTCGGCGACGCTGAATACCGGGAATTCGCTGGAACGCTGCGTCGCCCGTCGTGGATAGGCATCACGTCCCGAACTCGATAGCGGGAAGTGATGCTGCTGGGCGGGAAAACCAGCCTTTGGGTGAGGGCTAGCGCCCTTATTGACTAGGGTCACTTGTGGCACAATTCATAGGCGGCGACGTCGTATTGTTAAAATGTCGCTGACCTGGGTTTAGATTGGCCGGCTGACAGATTTGAGTCGGCGACGACCGGACCCCAGCTTAAAAATGGGTGTTCGCTGATGCCCGTATGGGTGTCCGCTACCTGGCAGCAAAACGGTGGCCAAGCAAAGGTCGCCGTGCGCAGTTAAACTTGGTTGGTTTGCCTACCGGTTTTGGGTACGGAAACCGTTAGCTACGCCGCTGGAAGTGCTGGGGAGCCCAGCCTGCGGCCGGCTAGTGGAGGCGCTCCGGCTGCCAAATTAGTCGATCGAATAAGTTAATTCCTTCCGAATTCAGTCCGCCACGGGTTACGACTTAATAACATGTAGCGGCGGCTTCGTCCACGTCTTCAACAGAGGCCGACAGAGGCCCCTGGTGAAAGGAAACCAACAGTGAAACTCCTTACAGGTGCAGTCGCGCTCACCACCGCGTT
>JBKPSU010000029.1:0-39560 GCA_046735135.1 Actinomycetota bacterium | reverse complement strand
CTCGTTCGCCAAACGCGCGCAGGTGGGAATCCCGCAGATGATGTTCGCCGCCTTCGCGGGCCTTGCTGGTGGCTATGACTGGCAGGAGTCGCGTCCGGGACTGTACGGCAACGACATTCGCATCAACAAGCAGCCGGTCGGGGTAGTCGCCGCCGTCGTGCCGTGGAACATGCCCCAGTTCTTGACGGTGGCCAAGATCATCCCCGCGCTGCTGGCCGGCTGCTGCGTCGTGCTCAAGCCCGCCCCCGAGTCGATACTCGACGCCCAACTGCTCGCCGACATCGTGGCGCAGGCCGACCTACCGCCGGGGGTCTTCAACGTGGTGCCCGGCGACCGCGAAGTCGGTGAAAGCTTGGTCGGTCATCGCGGGGTGGACAAGGTTTCCTTCACAGGCTCGACGGCCGCGGGCCGACAGGTCGCGATGGCCTGTGCCAAGGGTCTCAAGCAGGTGAGTCTGGAGCTGGGCGGAAAGTCGGCCGCCGTCGTTCTCGACGACGCCGATCCGGCGACGGTCGCGGGCGCCATCCAGTCCGCAAGCCTGGCCAACAGCGGCCAGGTGTGCAATGCGCTGAGCCGCGTCCTTGTCCCCGCCGCCCGACAGAACGAGTTCGTCGACGCGCTGGGCGCCGGGATGGAGTCGATGACGGTCGGCGATCCGGCCGATCCAGCAACACAACTCGGTCCGCTGGTCGCGCAACGGCAGCAGACCCGGGTCCGCGGCTACATCGAGGAAGGTCGGCGCGAAGGCGCGCGGCTGGTCGTCGGCGGAACCGACCAGCCGGACGGCCTCGACACCGGCTGGTATGTCAGACCGACGCTTTTCAGCAATGCCACCAACGACATGCGGATCGCCCGCGAAGAGATCTTCGGCCCTGTCCTGACCGTCATCCCGTACGACGACGAGGACGATGCCGTGCGCATCGCGAACGACTCCGATTACGGTCTCGCCGGCTCGGTGTTCACCGCTGATGTCGAGCGCGGGTTCGGCATCGCGGGCCGGGTGCGGTCAGGGACGTTCGGCGTCAACCAGGGCTACATCATGGATCCCGCCGCGCCGTTCGGCGGTGTCAAGCAGAGCGGCTACGGTCGCGAACTCGGCCGCGAAGGGCTCGAGAGTTACCTTGTGAGCCAGTCGGTTTCGACCGCGGCGGCGACGTCGTAGCCCCGGCTAATGACCCGCGTTGCTGGCGAGGTTGATGGCGTATTGGCTGACGAAGGTGCCTGCCGAGGGTTCGCCGCGACCGCACGATCCATCGGATTCACCGGGACGCTTGACCCATAGAAAGGCGTCGACGTTGCCGTTTCCGGTCGCGGTTGTGGGCGCAGCACCCAGTGCACGCCCGCTGGGGTTGCACCAGTACATCGTGTCGTCGGTGGGTCCGGCGCCGTTGCGCGACGTGTCGATCACGTAGTGCGAACCGCCTGTCATCCCCGAAATCGCGTCCCCGTAACCCATCTCCTCTTCGGTGGTGAAGAAGTTCGCGGTGTTGAGGCTGAAGCCCCGCGCCTTGGCCACACCCACGTCGTTGAGCCTGCCTGCCATGTCCTCGGCGCTCACCCAGCGCGAATGCCCGCCGTCGATGTACACCGCCGTGGCGGGGTTGCGGGTCAGCGTGTCGACGGCATAGCGCATCAGGTCGAAGCGCTCCTGTCGCTGGCCTGCAGACAGACAGTCGGCCATGGCGAGCGCATCGGGTTCGAGGATGACCGCTGCAGGCCCGCCGCCGATGTCGGCGGCCACGCTGTCGATCCAGCCCTTGTAGGCATCGCCGGACCCGAATCCACCCGCGGCGAAGCTCCCGCAGTCGCGGTGCGGTATTCCGTAGAGCGCCAAAATCGGCATGGCACCTGAGGCCTGTGCATCGGCGATGTACTTCGCGTCCACCGACGGAGTGGACAGATTGTCCATCCAGTACGCCGTCGGCGTGTTGGCGATGGCGGTCAACTGGGGACTCGAGGCACCATTCGCGGCGCGCATGGCCTTCGAGTTGGGGTTGACGTAGAAGTTCTGTCCGTCCAGCGGGTTCGCCCCATCGGCGGTCAGCCGCACCTCCGGAGCGGAAGCGACCTGCGGTGTACCCGCGGAAAGGCCGATGCCTGCAACGGCCGCAACCGTGAGAAAGGGAACGATCCACCGTGTGACTGCGTAGGCAGCTGAGGACATCACGTCAGAAAAATTAACGTGGCGACGCGATAAGCGCCAATCACGCGTCCTTGAAGTAGTGGCCCGCGTCGAGGTCGTCGAGCAGTCCGGCCTCTGTCGGCTGCCAGTCGAGTAGTTCGCGCGTCCGGTCGCTGGTGGCGGGCGCGTCCACTGCGAACAGTGGGCCGATCCAGCCGAAGTGGTCATAAGCGTCCTGGATGGCGACCGATTCAACGGGCACACCCAGGTGCTTGCCGATTACCTCGGCGATCGCGCGTGATGGCACGCCCTCGTCATCGACGGCCTGCAGGATCGACCCGGCCGGTGCCGACTCGACAGCCAACCGGAATACCCGGGCGGCGTCCACGCGGTGGACCGCGGGCCAGCGGTTCGCACCGTCATCGGGGTAGGAGGATCGGCCTTTCTCGCGGGCGACTCGGACCAACTGTGGGACGAAGCCGTGATCGCCCTCGCCGTGGACGCTCGGTGGCAGCCGCACGACGGCGGTGCGCACACCCCGGTCGGTGAGTCCCAACACAGCAGCCTCGGAGAACCGTGGTAGCTCTGGCGGGGCGGGCTGGTCCTCTGTCAGGGTTTTCCCGGGCGACAGCCAGAGGATCCCGCCCGCGACGACCAGCGGCCGGTCGGAGCCTGCGAGCGAGTCGCCAAGCGCTTCGATCGCCCGCCGGTCCAGATCCGCCCCGTTCGCGAAGTCGTTGAAGTCGTGGTGGAATGCCAGATGTATTGCTCCATCGGAGATTTCGGCGCCCTGACGAAGGCTGTCCGGGTCGTCCAGGCTTCCGCGGTATACCTCGGCGCCGGCGGCGGCGACCACATCGGCGGATGAGTCCGACCGGGCCAACCCGACGACGTGATGGCCGGCCCCGGATAGCTCGGCGACGACCGCCGAGCCGATGAATCCAGATGCGCCGGTGACGAAGATTTTCATGAGTCCACTTCCCGTTTGATGTCAGCTTCTGTCATCACAGTAACGCTGATGACAGTCGCTGTCATTCCCGTACGATTTCTCCCATGAGCCGGTGGGAGCCCAACGCGCGCGGCCGCTTGGAGGAGGCGGCACTCGAGCTCTACACCGAACGCGGGTTCGACGAGACGACGGTGGCCGAGATCGCCGAGCGGGCCGGTCTCACCGAGCGAACGTTCTTCCGGTACTTCAACGACAAACGCGAAGTGCTGTTCGGCGGTCAGGACGCCTTGCTCGACATCTTCGTCAGCCGGATCGCCGACGCGCCGGAGGCGATGTCCCCGATCGACGCCGTCGGCGTCGCGTTGGAGGCCGTGGCCCCGGTGTTCGACGGCCGTCACAAGCAGGCTCGGCGGCGACAGGCCGTCGTCGCCGCCAACCCCAGCCTGCAAGAGCGCGAACTGATCAAGCTCTCCTCGATAGCCGCGGCGATCGCAGAGGGGTTACGCACCCGGGGCACCGGCGAGACCGCGTCGAAATTGGCCGCCGAGGCCGGTGTGGCGGTGTTCAAGGTGGCCTTCGACCGATGGGTGAACGAAGGACGCAAAGACGAGCTGCCGCTGTTCATCCGGGAATCGCTGGACGAACTCAAGGCGATCTCGAGGGGCTAACGATTGCACTGAGTCCGGTGTCGGCACCCGCTCGAGCCGGATGGCCGTGGTGCGCTTGACGCCGATGAACCTTCGCGTGATCGCTGCGATCGGGGCGGCGGGAGTGGCAATCGCCGTCGGGCTGCCGTTGGCCTTCGCCGCGCCCTCATCGGACGGCGCCGGCTACGTGGACTCCACGGCGCGTTGCGCCGCGCCGAGCACGGTGGTGCTCTTCGGCAGCACCGACTCTTCCCGCGTCGCGATCTGCAAGGCGGCCGACGGCAAATTCGAGTACCGGGGAGTGCGAATCAGCGACGGCGCCAAGCTGATCGTCCCGGCACAGGCGTCGGGTGACGGCGCGTTCATCGCCGAAAGCGGGGGAATCAGATACACGGTCACGGCGAAGTCGCTCGTCATCGGCGACGGAACCAAGGTGATCCGCGAGGAGCCGATGGTGGACTTCCACGGCCCGGCCGCCCCGCCGCCTCCGTCGTCATCGCCCGCGCCGCCTGCGTCGCCAACTCCGACGCCGTCGTCAACGCCGACGTCGACGACACCGTTGCCGCCACCGCTGCCCGCGGAACAGGGTCACGGCGGCTGAGCGCCGAACCACCCGTCCGGCGCGCGTCCGGACAACGCCGACGTCAGCTGCTGGGCAGCGGCACGGACCGCGCGGACCAAATCCGCTGCGGGCGGACGCGAACCGTCCTGTCGCCGCGTCACGCTGAAGGCAGCGACCGGATGGCCGGTGTGGTCGAACGCGCACGCCGCGACGGACTGCAGCCCCGGGGTGATGAGCCCGACCTCTTCGGCCCAGCCCTGACGCCGTTCGGCCTGTATCACTCGCCGCAGCTCCGGCAGTGACGTCGGCCCCTCACCCGTCCTGTTGACGAACGCGCGTGTCGACGGGAACAACGCGCGCACCTGGCCCGCGGGTAGATGGGCGAGGATGGCACGCCCGCTGGCGGTCAGGTGCGCGGGCATGCGGACGCCGATCCCGGTGAGCGTGACGGCCATGTGCGCGGCCGTCGGCGACTCCCGGAGCAGATACAGCGTCTCCGCGCCGTGCAGGATGCCGAGGTGCGACGTCTCGTGCACCTGGGCCACGAGTTGCTTCAGCACCGGGCGGGCCCACATCTCCAGCGGCCCGTGCCGGAGGTAGGCCGACCCCACCTCGAAGGCCGACACGCCAAGGCCGTAGGTGCGCTGATCGGCCAGGTGCACGACGAACCCGCGCTCGGTGAGGACCTCGAGCAGGTGATAGGCCGTCGAGCGGGGGATGTCGAGGTCGCGCATGATCGCCGCGCCCGTCACCGGGCCGGACCGGCCTGCCAGATACAGCAGCACGTCGAGCGCCCGTCCCACTGCCGGCGAGGTGCTGGACATGGCGCGCCTTCCTGCAGAGGTCTCGGATACGAGACATTACTCGCTTGCGGGGTCTGGAAGCGATGCCCGCTGATCGGGTGTGCTGAACGCATGACTTCAGTAACCGAGCCGCACACCGTTCGCGCACCCCGCGGCACGACCATCTCCTGCAAGGGTTGGCAGCAGGAAGCGGCGTTGCGCATGCTCATGAACAACCTGGATCCGGAGGTGGCCGAGCACCCGGAGGACCTCGTGGTCTACGGCGGCACCGGTCGCGCGGCGCGCAACTGGCCCGCGTTCGACGCGATCGTGCGGACGCTGCAGGACCTCGAGGACGACGAGACGCTTCTGGTTCAGTCCGGCAAGCCGGTTGGCGTCTTCCGCACGCACGTCTGGTCGCCGCGTGTTCTGATCGCCAACTCCAACCTCGTTGGGGATTGGGCGAACTGGGAGAAGTTCCGCGAGCTGGAGGCCGCGGGCCTGACGATGTACGGCCAGATGACCGCAGGCTCGTGGATCTATATCGGAACCCAGGGCATCCTGCAGGGCACCTACGAAACCTTCGGCGCCGTCGCCAAGAAGCGGTTCAATGGAACCCTCGCGGGCACAATCACTCTCACGGCAGGCGTCGGCGGCATGGGGGGCGCGCAGCCGCTGGCGGTGACCATGAACGAGGGGGTGGCGATCTGCGTGGACTGCGACGAGAGCCGCATCGACCGGCGGATCGAACACCGCTACCTCGACACCAAGGCAGGCAGCGTCGACGAGGCGCTCGCCATGGCGATCGAGGCACGCGACGCCCGGCGACCGCTGTCGATCGGCCTGGTCGGCAACGCCGCGGACATCTTTCCTGAACTGCTCGAGCGCGACGCGCCGATCGACATCGTGACCGACCAGACCTCGGCACACGATCCACTGTCCTACCTGCCCAGCGGCGTGCTGTTCGAGGACATGAAGAAGATGGCCGACAAAGACCCGGTGTACTTCACCGAGCAGGCCCGCGACTCGATGGCCAAGCACGTCAAGGCGATGGTCGGCTTCATGGACAAGGGCGCCGAGGTGTTCGACTACGGCAACTCGATACGCGACGAGGCCCGCAAGGGTGGCTATGACCGGGCCTTCGATTTCCCCGGTTTCGTGCCCGCCTACATCCGCCCGCAGTTCGAGGAGGGTCTCGGCCCGTTCCGATGGGCGGCGCTGTCGGGCGATCCCAAGGACATCGAGGCGACCGACCGCGCGATCCTCGAACTGTTCCCCGAAAACGACCATCTGCGACGCTGGATCACCATGGCCGAAGAACGGGTCGCCTACCAGGGGCTGCCCGCCCGCATCTGCTGGCTCGGCTACGGCGAACGGCACAGGGCAGGCCTGAAGTTCAACGAGATGGTGGCATCCGGCGAGCTGTCGGCGCCGATCGCGATCGGCCGCGACCACCTGGACTCCGGCTCGGTCGCCTCGCCGTACCGGGAGACGGAGGCGATGGCCGACGGCTCCGACGCCATCGCCGACTGGCCGCTGCTGAATGCGTTGGTGAACACGGCGTCCGGCGCATCGTGGGTATCGATCCACCACGGCGGCGGGGTCGGCATGGGCCGCTCCATCCATGCCGGCCAGGTATGCGTGGCCGACGGCACGGAGCTCGCGGCGCAGAAGCTCGAACGGGTGCTGACCAACGACCCCGGCACGGGAGTCATCCGCCACGCCGACGCGGGCTACGAGCATGCCATCGCGGTGGCAGCCGAGCGTGGCGTCCGTATTCCGATGCAAGAGAACACATGACGGGCTTTGACTCGTTGTGGGAGTCGATCATTGACGTCGGTCGTGAACCGGCCACCGGCGGCTACCGCCGCTTCGCCTGGAACACGGCCGATCTCACGCTGCGGGAATGGTTCACTGCTGAAGCTCAGCGACGTGGCATGACCGTCGAAGAGGACCGCAACGGCAACACGTGGGCCTGGTGGATGCCCGACGGGTGGAGCGGTGACCCGAAGAGCGCATTCGTCACAGGATCTCATCTGGACTCGGTGCCCGACGGCGGTGCGTTCGACGGTCCACTCGGTGTGGTTTCGGCATTCCACGCCGTCGACATTCTGCGCGAGCGCGGTGTCGAACCCGTCATCCCGGTCGCCGTCGTCGCGTTCACTGACGAGGAGGGCGCCCGGTTCGGCGTCGCCTGCGTCGGATCGCAGTTGAGCACGGGCGCGCTCAGTGCCGAACGCGCACTTCGGTTGCAGGACAACGACGGAACCACGCTCGCCGAGGCGCTGCGCGTCGTCGGCCGCAACCCGGAACACCTCGGCGCCGACGAGACGCTCACCGACCGCGTCGGCGTGTATGTGGAACTCCACGTCGAGCAGGGTCGGGCGCTGGAGGACCTCGGTCGGCCGGTGGCCGTCGCCTCGTCGATCTGGCCGCACGGCAGATGGCACCTAGCCTTCGGCGGCGAAGCCAATCACGCGGGCACCACCCGTCTGGTCGATCGACGAGATCCGATGCTGCCGTTCGCGTCTGCGGTGCATGCGGCCCGCGTCGAGGCGGCCCGCCATAACAGCGTCGCCACGTTCGGAAAGGTCCGGGTCAGCCCCAACGGTGCGAACGCGATTCCGTCCCGCGTCGATGCATGGCTGGACGCGCGCGCCGCAGACGAGGCCACCCTGGCCACCGTCGTCGACGCGATCCGGGATGCGGCGGCGCAATATGCCAGGGACGGTCAAGTCTCGTTGGAGTTCGAGGCGGAGTCGATCACGCCGATCGTCTCGTTCCCGGATGCTCCCCGCCGGCGACTGCAGTCGGCGTTGTCGCGCTTCGGCGACGTTCCCGTACTCCCGACCGCGGCAGGCCACGACGCGGGGATCCTCTCGGCCAAGGTGCCGACCGCAATGTTGTTCGTGCGCAACCCCACTGGGGTGTCGCATTCTCCTGACGAGTATGCCGAGATCGCTGATTGCCGCACCGGCGCCGAAGCGCTTGCAGATGTGATGGCCGACTGGGTGTCATCGTGACCGGCGAAACCATCTGGTGCGAACACGCGTGGCTGGACGACGGCGTCGCGGACTCGGTTCTGGTCAGCGTGAGTGACGGGCGAATCCTCGCGGTCGAGACCGGCGCCGGACAGGGGGCGTCGTCGCGGGTGCTGCGCGGACTGGTGATCCCTGGCATGGCGAACGCACACTCGCACGCATTCCACCGAGCGCTGCGGTCACGCACGCAGCGGGATCGCGGCAGCTTCTGGACATGGCGAAAGCTGATGTATGAGGCCGCAGGACAGCTGACACCGGACAGCTACCATGCCCTGGCCACCGCCGTCTATGCGGAGATGGCCATGGCGGGGATCACCGCGGTCGGGGAGTTTCACTATCTGCACCACGACACTGGCGGGCGACGCTACGCAGACCCGAACGAGATGGGTATGGCGCTCATCGCAGCGGCGGCGGACGCCGGTGTCCGGCTCACGCTTCTGGACACCTGTTATCTGCGGGCCGGCATCGACGGCGCCCCGCTGGCGGAGGGGCCGCAGCAACGGTTCGGGGACGGGTCAGGACCGGCATGGGCCCAGCGAGCCGACCAGCTGAGGCGCGACGCCGACAACGGCCCCAGTGTGATCGTCGGCGCCGCAATACATTCCGTTCGGGCGGTACCGCCTGCCGACATGGCCGCGGTCGTCGAGTGGGCGGAGAGCCACCATGCACCGCTGCACGTGCACTCGTCGGAGCAGACGGCCGAGGTCGACGAATGCGTCGCTGTCCACAACCGCACCCCGACCGCTCTTCTGCGCGACAACGGAGTACTCGGGCCCCGCACCACGGCGGTACACGCGACGCACCTGACCGACGAGGACATCGCGGACATGGACACGACGGCGACGGGTGTCTGCTTCTGCCCGACCACCGAACGCGATCTCGGCGACGGCATCGGCCCCGCATCTGCGCTGCTGGCCGGGCGGGGATTGTTCAGCCTCGGTTCCGACAGCCACGCGGTGATCGACCTGTTCGAAGAGGCCCGCGCCGTCGAACTCGACGAACGACTCGCCCGCCGCGAGCGCGGGATCATCTCTGCGACAACGTTGCTCGACGCCGCGACCACTGCGGGACAGCGAGCCCTCGGCTGGACCGACGCGGGTGCACTGCGCCCAGGCGCGCACGCTGACCTCGTCGCCGTCGACACCCGGTCCATCCGCACCGCCGGCGGCGGGGCCACGGCGGAGAACCTGGTCTTCGCGGCGTCTGCGGCCGACGTCACCGACGTCATCGTCGACGGTCGCACGGTAGTGGCCGAAGGCAGGCATACGGCGATCCCCGACATCGAAGATGCTCTCGGACAGGCCATCGGGCGGTTGCGGTGACAGTGCTCTACGACAACATCGGCGAACTGGTCACCAACGACCCGGCGCAGGGCGACGGATCGGCGCTTGGTATTCACACCGGTGCGGCCATGGTCGTCGACGGTGATCGCGTCGCGTGGATAGGGCCGAAGAACGGGGCACCCGCCGCAGATCGCAGGATCGACTGCGAAAACACAAGCGTGATACCGGGATTCGTCGACAGCCATGCGCACCTGGTTTTCGCAGGCGACAGGTCAAACGAATTCGCCGCGCGTATGAGCGGCACGCCGTATGACGGTGGCGGCATCGCGACCACGGTGTCGGCGACCCGCGCCGCAGGCGACACCGATCTCGCGTGCAACGTCGCCCGGCTGGCCGGTGAACTCGCCCGAAGCGGTGTCACCACCTTCGAGACCAAGAGCGGCTACGGCCTGACCGTCGCAGACGAGCTGCGCTCGTTGGAGATCGCCCGCCGTGCGACAGTGGAAACCACCTTTCTCGGCGCGCATGTCGTCCCCGCGGAATATGCGAACCGCCGCGACGAGTACGTGAGTCTGGTGGCGGGCGACATGCTGATCGCCTGTGCTCCACATGCCCGGTGGATCGACGTGTTCTGCGATCGCGGCGCGTTCGACGTCGACGAGACGAGGACGATCCTGCAGGCGGGCGCCGAGGCCGGGCTCGGTCTGCGCATGCATGCCAGCCAGCTCGCTCCAGGGCGAGGGATTCAGCTCGCGGTCGAGTTGGGCGCGGCCTCCGTGGATCACTGCACCTACGCCGACGACAGCGACCTCGAGGCACTCGCCGCGGGCACCACGGTCGCCACCCTGCTGCCGGGTGCCGAGTTCTCCACCCGCGCGCCGTGGCCGGACGGGCGGCGGTTCATCGAGGCAGGCGCGGCGATCGCCCTTGCGACGGACTGCAATCCCGGCACGTCGTACACGACGAGCATGCCGTTCTGCATCGCACTCGCGGTGCGCGATATGCGCCTGACGCCGGCAGAGGCCGTGAGGGCCGCCACCGCAGGCGGAGCGGCCGCCCTGCGCCGCGACGACATCGGCGTCCTGGCACCGGGCATGCGAGCCGACTTCGTCATGCTCGACGCGCCCTCCTACATCCACCTCGCCTACCGGCCGGGCGTGCCGATCGTCGACGGCGTCGTCGTAGGTGGCATCCCAACGAAGGAAAGCAGCTCGAACCGTCATGAATGAGTCCAAAGTGGTTGTCGGCGTTGGCCCGGTCACCTTCGACGACGTCGTCGCCGTCGCGCGACGGAACGCCGAGGTGGTGATCTCTCCCGAGGCGCTCGACGCCGTCGCGGCCAGCCGGGTTCACATCGAAGCACTCGCCGAACAGCCCACACCCGTGTACGGGGTGTCGACGGGATTCGGCGCGCTCGCGACGCGCCACATTCCGCACGAACTACGGACACAGTTGCAGCGCAGCCTCATTCGGTCACACGCCGCGGGTTCCGGCCCGGAAGTCGAGCGCGAGGTGATCCGGGCGATGATGCTGTTGCGGTTGTCGACGCTGGCGTCGGGGCGCACCGGTGTTCGCACCGAGACGGCCCAGGGCTACGCCGATCTCCTTTCAGCCGGGCTGACGCCGGTGGTGTACGAGTACGGCAGCCTCGGCTGTTCCGGCGACCTCGCGCCGCTCGCGCACGTCGCGCTGGCCGTGATGGGCGAAGGGCACGTGCGCACGCTCGACGGCACCCTGAGGCCGTCGGGAGAGGCGATGGCCGAGCAGGGGCTGACACCGGTGACCTACGCCGAAAAGGAAGGCCTTGCGCTGATCAACGGCACCGACGGAATGCTCGGCCAACTGGTGCTCGCGCTCACCGACCTCGACAACCTGTTCCGGCTCGCCGATATCGCCGCCGCGATGAGCGTGGAAGGCCAACTCGGCACCGACCGCGTCTTCGCCGACGATCTCCAGCGGCTGCGTCCACATCCCGGGCAGGCGGTGTCCGCCGCCAACATCACTCGCATGCTGGCCGGCTCGCCGATCGTGGCCAGCCATCGCGGGGACGACTGCACCCGGGTACAGGACGCCTATTCGCTGCGGTGCTCGCCTCAGGTGGCGGGCGCGGCGCGGGACACCGCCGAACACGCGCGGGTGGTCGCCGAACGCGAATTGGCGAGCGTCATCGACAATCCCGTCATCACACTCGACGGGCGTGTCGAGTCGAACGGCAACTTCCACGGCGCCCCGGTGGCTTACGTGCTGGACTTTCTCGCGATCGCGGTCGCCGACCTGGCCAGCATCAGTGAACGCCGCACCGATCGGTTCCTCGACGTCGCGCGCAGCCACGGCCTGAACCCGTTCCTTGCCGACGACCCAGGCGTGGACAGCGGGCACATGATCACGCAGTACACCCAGGCGGCGATCGTGTCGGAACTCAAACGGCTGGCCGCGCCGGCGAGCGTCGACTCCATCCCGTCGTCGGCGATGCAGGAGGACCACGTGTCGATGGGCTGGTCGGCCGCCCGCAAGCTGCGCCGCGGCATCGACGGCCTGACGCAGGTGCTCGCCATCGAGGTGCTCAACGCGGCCCGCGGCATCGAGCTGCGAGCACCGCTGACACCCGGTCCGGGCACCGCGGCGGTCATCGCTGCGGTCAGGGAACGCGTCGAGGGCCCGGGCGCCGATCGCTATCTGGCTCCCGAGATCGCCGCCGTCACCGAGCTTGCCCGAAGCGGGGCGTTGGTGCGGGCCGCGGAAGGCGCCATCGGCGCGCTGTCATAGATAGGATCAGCGGCTGTGACCGCCGCAGCCCGTGAACGCGCCGCCCTGGTGAACACGATGCGCGACGCCGGACCCGACGCCCCGACCCTGTGCGGGGAGTGGACGACCCGCGACCTGGCCGCGCACCTGGTTCTGCGTGAGCGCCGTCCGGACGCAGCCGCTGGCATCCTGATTCCCGCGCTTGCCGGCTACACCGCGCGCAAGCAACGGGAACTCACCGACGCGACCGACTGGACCGGGTTGCTGAATATGGTGGCGTCAGGGCCGCCGGTGTATTCGCCGCTGAAGCTGCTCGACCCGCTGGTCAACACCACCGAGATGTTCATCCACCACGAGGACGTCCGCCGGGCGGCGCCGGGCTGGCAGCGGCGCGAACTGGATGGCGATCTCGCGTCGGCATTGCGCAAGCAGGTGCGGCTGGCAGCAAGGATGTCATTGAGCCGCGCTCCTGCAACGGTCACGCTGAAAGACGCCGACGGCGCAACGCTGGCATCGACCGGAAGTGGACCGAAGTTCGAAATCGCCGGGCCCGCAGCCGAACTCGTGCTGTTCCTGTCCGGGCGCGACGCCGTCGAGCTCGACTTCAGCGGCGACGACGAGACGGCGGCAGCCGTACGCGCCGCTCGCCGCAAGCTCTAGTCCGCCTTGGCGGGCACATCGGGTCGCAGATAACCGACGAGACACAGGCAGATCAGCACCATCGCCGCGACGGGCGACCGGATCGCGATGAACAGATAGCTGACCGCATAGCTCAGCCCCGTGGGCCACAGCGGTAACAGGGCTCGGAACCTGTGTTCCTCCGGAGGCTTGAGCTCGAGCACCAATATGGTGATGAGCACGGCGAACACCCCGTCGGAGAAGAGACTCGGCCGGTCTGTGCCGATCTGTCGGCTCGCCATCTCCACCTCCGGATTTCGAACCACCCAGGTGCCCTCTGTATCGTGGGTCGGTCGTCTGGATCAGGAGCAACGCTGTGACCCTCAACACTATTGCGCTCGAGCTGGTGCCTCCCAATGTGGAGCGCGGCCATGAGTATGCGGTTGAGGAGGCGCGCAAGGTGGCGCGGATCTCCACAGAGTCGGGTCTGGCGGGCCAGATCAAGCACGTGATGATTCCCGGGATGATCGCCGAGGACGACGACCGGCCGGTGCCGATGAAGCCGAAACTCGACGTGCTGGACTATTGGTCCACGATCAAACCGGAGTTGGCAGGGATGCGCGGGCTGTGCACCCAGGTGACCGCGTTCATGGACGAGCCGTCGCTCGGGCAGCGGCTCACCACCCTCGGGGATGCGGGTTTCGACGGCATCGTGTTCGTCGGCGTGCCCCGCACGATGAACGACGGCGACGGATCCGGGGTCGCCCCGACGGACGCGCTGTCGATCTACGACAAGGTCGTCGGCAACCGCGGCGTGATCCTGATCCCCACCCGGGAGGGCGAAACCGGCCGGTTCGACTTCAAGTGCAACCAGGGCGCCAACTTCGCGTTGACCCAGCTGCTGTACTCCGATGCGATCGTCGGCTTCCTCTCCGACTTCGCCAAGAACACCGATCACCGTCCCGAGGTCCTGCTGTCGTTCGGCTTCGTGCCGAAGGTCGAGACCAGGGTCGGCCTGATCGAGTGGCTCATCCAGGACCCGGGCAATGCGGCGGTCGCCGAGGAGCAGGAGTTCGTCAGGTCATTGGCGAGCCGCGATCCCGCCGACAAGCGTCAGATGATGGTCGACCTGTACAAGCGGGTGATCGACGGCGTCGCCGACCTCGGCTTCCCGCTGAGCATCCATTTCGAGGCGACCTACGGTGTGTCCGGCGCGGCCTTCGAGACCTTCTCGGAGATGCTCGACTACTGGTCGCCCAGCCGCTAGAGCGCACGAATCCCGGTGTAGAGCAACAAAATTCCGACGATCACGAGAATAACGGCCGTCAGGACGGCATGCTCGCGCTGCATCCAGTCACTTAACCGTTCGAGCTGACGGTCGACGCGCTCGCCCGCGACCATGTACGCAAGGATCGGAATGATGACCGTCGATCCGGCTATCGCGGTGTAGAACGCGACAGTGAGCCAAACCCCGACACCGACCGCGGCGGTGCCGATGATCAACCCGGCGGCGGCGTTCATGACGAGCACCTTGGGGTTGGCTACCACCAGCGCGAATCCGATGGCAAGAGCAGCGGCGGGCGTGATCCTGCTCAGGTGGTTGAGCAATGCCGGGGATCGGGTCGCGCGGTGTCGCGTCACCCACCGCCCGACGGCGGCGAGGATCAGCACGACACCGATCGCGATCCGCACCCATGGTGTCCACGACGGCGATCCACGATCCAGCCCGTCGATGAGATGAGGCACCTGCACGAAGACGGCCGTCAACGCCGCCAGCCCGATCAGCCAGCCGGCCATGAACGTTAGACCGGTGGGCCTGGGATGGTCGGTATGCAACACAAGCAGCACCGCCGGAATGATCGAGACCGGAGACAGTGCGACAACGAGGGCGAGCGGAATCAGCTCGCCGAGCAACGACCTTGCGGACCTAGCGTGAAGCGGTACGCGTGGTGGCCGGCGTGTGCCGACCGTGTAGGAGGTAGGTCAGCCAGCGAAGATCGATAAGCACGTGGATCGCCCTTTCTGTTAGGCGGTCTTGGTGAGCAGGGGAAGAAGGCGGCGGCGTTCGCCGATGCTGTCGGCGAAATGATGGAGCGCTTCGGCGACGGATTCCATGGTGGGGAACGTCTCGCGCTCTCCGGACAACCGCAACGTCCGCATCACCTGCTGACTTGCGATGACCGACCACTCGACGCCTGCTCGGTCGCAGGCCTCGTCGAGGGTGTACAGAAGTGAAAAGCATTCTGGCGAAAAGGAATTCACACCGGTCATGTCCAGCACGAAAGGCTTCTCCATCAGAATGAAGCGCTTGGCGTAAGCGCCGATGCGATCGAGGTTCGCGTCGTTGACGTCGCCGTTGACCGTTACCACGGTGGCCAGCTGACGACACAGCGCACGCATCTGCGCGCCGTCGCAGTCGAATGCTGGGTTCCCGTACATGACGTCAAAGCTATGCCGCTGATCTAAGGCATTGGGGAGCTGCCGCTAATACTTTGCTAAGAACAGTTCTGAGCGCCGTCAACCCTAGGGTCTACGGAACTGCGCACCGGAGTAGTTCTCCCACGGGGAGTAGTCCGCGAGCAGCGGTTCCTGTGGTGGGCGCAGGTCGTCGGGTACATGCTGAAGGTTGATTCGGATGCGGTACCAGATGGAGCTGGGGCCGCGCATACCGTCGAGTAACACGTCGGCGGGCTTAAGTTTCTTAGCCACTTCCTCATATTTGGCCCGCCAGGTGTCCAGCGCGGCGATCGCCTCGTCCTTGGTTTTCGTGCGGGCGATCTCGATCAGAGGCATCACCGACTCCCGGCGACCGGTGCCCTTCTTCGCACCCCTCGGCGCCTTCTCGGCAGGCCCGAGCCGGTCGGCGAGATCCAACAGCTGATCCAGTCCGCCTGCCGCGTCGTCCATGCCTTCCCATGGGTCGCCGCGTTCCGCGAACCGCTTGGGCACCGTCGCGATCGTGAAGTCTTCTGCGCGGCAGTCGACGACCTCGTCCCAGAGCAACGGCGTCGACACCCTCGCGTCGGGCGTGGCGCGCACCGAGTACGCCGAGGCGACGGTGCGGTCGAACGCGTTCTGGTTGAAGTCGACGAAGACGCCTTCGCGCTCTTCCTTCCACCACCGTGCGGTGGCGAGGTCGGGTGCACGCCGCTCGACTTCCCGTGCCACCGTCTGCGCGGCGAGCCGGACGAACTTGAACGGCCAGCGACGCTCGATCCGCGCATAGATGTGGAAGCCGCGCGAGCCGGACGTCTTGGGCCACGCGGTCAGGCCGTATTCCTCGAGCACCTCCCTCGCGACGAGCGCGACGTGGATGATCTGACGCCAGTCCACGCCGGGCATTGGGTCGAGGTCGACGCGGAGCTCGTCGGGATGGGCGAGGTCGTCAGCCCGCACGGGATGCGGGTTGAGGTCTACGCACCCGAGGTTGACGGCCCACAGCAGCCCTGCGGCATCGTGAAGCACCGCCTCCTTGGCGGACGTGCCCGAGGCGTATTTCAACTCCGCGACGTCGACGTAGTCGGGTCGCTTCTCGGGCGCTCGCTTCTGGAAGACCGCTTCGGTGGTGATGCCTTTGACGAACCGCTTGAGGATCATCGGCCGGTCGGCCACCCCGCGCAGCGCCCCCGGCGCGACATCGGTGTAGTAGCGGATCATGTCCATCTTCGTGACACCGATGTCGGGAAAGACGACCTTGTCCGGGTGGGTGACCGTCACCTGCCGCCCGTCGACCTCCAGGTGCTCGCCCTTCGCGGAGGATGCGGCCATAGGGCCATGGTAGTTACGCAGCACTTTCGGACCGCGCTGCGACGGACGTCACATATGGTGGTGACATGCCGAAGCTAACCGATCTTCCATTTCAGGCAGCGGCCAAAGTCCAGCAGTACGCCGAGCGCGGCGCAGCCGAACTGCACTATGCCCGCAAGATGTTCGAGGCTGGCGCGCTGAAGGTGGAACCACCGCAGAACGTCGCCGCATTCGTCGCGGACATGCGGCGCTGGGGCGAGTTCGGCATGATCCCCGCCCTGAACGCCCGCCGCACCCCCAACCGCACGGCGATCGTCGACGATGACGGTGAGATCACCTTCAAAGAACTCGACGACGCCGCGCATGCCGTGGCCAACGGCCTGCTGGCGATGGGCGTCAAGGGTGGCGACGGGGTGGCGATTCTGGCCCGCAACCACCGCTGGTTCCTGATCGCGGTCTACGGCGCTGCCCGCGTCGGCGCCCGGATCATTCTGCTCAACAGCGAGTTCTCCGGACCGCAGATCAAAGAGGTGTCCGAGCGCGAGGGCGCCAAGCTGATCATCCACGACGACGAGTACACAGCCGCCGTCTCACAGGCCGATCCGCCGCAGGGCAAGCTGCGTGCACTGCCCACAAATCCGGACGCGAAGCAGGCCGCCGACGGCAAGGAACCACAGCACAGCACCGACGAGACGCTTGCCGACCTGATCAAGCGCAGCAGCAAGCACCCTGCGCCGAAGGCGACGAAGCACTCCTCGATCATCATCTTGACCAGTGGCACCACGGGGACGCCGAAGGGCGCCAACCGCAGCACTCCGCCGTCGCTGGCGCCGATCGGTGGCGTGCTCTCCCATGTGCCGTTCAAGGCCAACGAGGTGACGTCGCTGCCCGCGCCGATGTTCCATGCGCTCGGCTTCCTGCACGCCACGATTGCGATGTTCCTGGGCTCGACGCTGGTGCTGCGACGACGGTTCAAGCCCCCGACCGTGCTCGCCGACATCGAGAAGAACAAAGCCACCGCGATGGTCGTCGTTCCGGTCATGCTGTCGCGGATCCTCGACGAATACGACAAGGCGGAGACCAAGCCGGACCTCTCGTCGCTGCGGATCGTGTTCGTGTCCGGCTCGCAGCTCGGGGCCGAACTGGCGACCAGGGCGCTCAAGGATCTCGGCCCGGTCCTCTACAACCTCTACGGGTCGACGGAGATCGCGTTCGCGACCATCGCAAGGCCGAAGGACTTGTCGATCAACCCGGCCACCGTCGGTCCCGTCGTCAAGGGTGTGAAGGTGAGGATCCTCGACGACAACGGCAACGACCTGCCGCAGGGCGAGGTCGGCCGGATCTTCGTCGGCAACACCTTCCCGTTCGAGGGCTATACCGGCGGCGGCCACAAACAGATCATCGACGGGCTGATGTCATCCGGCGATGTCGGCTACTTCGACGAGAACAACCTCCTGTATGTGAGCGGCCGCGACGACGAGATGATCGTGTCCGGCGGCGAGAACGTGTTCCCCGCCGAGGTCGAGGACCTCATCAGCGGTCACCCCGAGGTCGTGGAGGCCACCGCGCTCGGCGTCGAGGACAAGGACTGGGGCCACCGGCTGCGCGCGTTCGTCGTGAAGACCGAGGGCGCCAGCATCGACGAGGACGCCATCAAGAACTACGTCAAGGAGAACCTGGCCCGCTACAAGGTGCCGCGCGAAGTCATCTTCCTCGACGAGTTGCCCCGCAACCCCACCGGCAAGATCCTCAAGCGCGAACTACGCGAAATGGAAGTGGACTAACGCTTTTCGCGCTACTGGCCATACGTGGCGGCTGACCACGGTATCGACAGGCACACCAACATCAGGGTCAGCAGGAACCAGCCCGCGCCCTGCCAGATCGGCCACGTGCCGCGATCCCGCCACACCAGGTATGCCTTGACGAGTGCACCGACGCCGCCGATGAAAAGGATCGCGGGCACCGTCGAGGCCAGCACCACTGAGGTCTTGTCGACGAGTGCGAAGACGGCGAAAGCTATCCCCGCCACCACGATGACGCCGACGCCGTAGGCGACGGCCTTGCGCAGGGCGACCGGGTCGTGCCAACGCTTTTCGACATCTCTGGCGTCGCTCATGTTGAGCGGCAATTACCAGGGACCGTTGACGTACCAGGACAGGCAGCCTGGGTGGTCACGGCAGGCGATGATCGCCCCGGCGTCGGGCGCCGCACCGCGGACTCTGGGTGCGCGCGGCTGAAGATTGCAGTTCACCACGTACGGATTCCACGGGATCACACCGTCGACGCACGGTTGGGCCGCCGCTCGCGGGACCGTCTCGCTGAACAGCGCCGGCGTGGCAATCAAGAACGCGGCAGCAGCCGCTCCGGAAACGATCAAATGCACTATGCGTTGTCGGATACTTTTCATCTCTTCACCACCAACAACTTCGAAAAGCTATCTATTTCAAGGATAGACCTCTCCTACACCGCCAGTGGCGGAATGGCGCTGCGCGGCACGTGGACGGTGTGTGCGCCCGCCGCACCCGCCATCAGTTCACCGCGGTCGAAGAAGAACACCAACTCCGACGGCGTGATCGCGAAGTTCTGGTAGTTGGACGGGTCCATCCCGGCATTGTCCAGAACCGGTGCGGGCATCCCCATCTCCGCCTCCAGCGCCTTCTGGACGGCCGGGAGGATGGCGTTCATCGGGTTGACGCCGGGTGCGAACAGGTCGGCGAAGGCCAGCGGGCGGTTGTGAACCGTGTCGAAATTGAACGCCTTGTACCAGGTGTTCGGATGCGCGCCGCCGAAGTCGTCGAAGATCTCGAACGACACGGACCGCGTGGTGTCGGATGCCCACGGCGATGCCGTCACATCCATCGCGTACGGCGCGCCGGCGTAGTTGGGTGTCTGCGTCTCGTTGAGGAAGCCGTTGCGCGTCTGGGTGAGGAAGTCGTCGACTGCCGCCTGGGTGGGAAAGTCAACGGGGAACGACATCTTCAGCGAGTAGTTCGGTTTCGTCGCGTTCACCCGGCACAAGCCGTCCTGCTCGACGGCGCCGCCGAAGGCGGAGCAGATACCGGCGGCGTGCGCGGTCGCAAGTGCCATTGCCTGCCCGGCAAGGAAAGCCGCCGCCAACGCCGCCGCCCGCACAGTACGCATCATGAGCGGGAGCGTAACTGTGCGGGCGGAGTTGAGAAGCGGAAATATCCTTCAGTACTCGATGGCCTCGATGAGCGGTGACGGCTCGTCCATCAGTGCCCAGAACCGGTCGCGGATCTTCACGGTCACCGGTCCGGGTTCGCCGTTGCCGATCGGCTCGCCATCGAGCGAGTTGATGGGGGTGACGCCACCCGCGGTGGTCACCGCCATCAGCTCGTCGGCGTCGTAGAGCTCGTAGCTGGTGACGTCGCGCAGCGTGGCCTCGATCCCCATCGCATCGGCGATTTCGAACACCGTCTTACGGGTGATGCCGGGCAACGCATTTCGCGACGGTGAAGCGAGCTTGCCGTCCTTGACGACCACCACATTGAAGCCGGGACCTTCGGCGACGCAGTTGTCGGAATCCATCAGGATCGCCGTGCGTGCGCCACGGTCCTTGGCTTCGAAGCTGGCCGCGGTCAGGTCGCCCCACTGGTAGTTCTTGATCGTCGGGTCGACGGTGTTGCGCCCGGCTCGTCGCACATGCCGCGGCACGATCGCGGTCGTGCCGAGGATCTGCTCGCTCGGCGGGAACGCCCACAGATACGGGATCGCGTAGATGTAGACCTGGTGGGTCAGCTTGGACAAGTCCTTCTCGCCCTTGCGTTTTCCGTAGCCCCGCGTGACCGTCAGGTTGACGAAGGACTCCCGCAGCTGCGACATGCTGACGCAGCGTTTGGTGATGTCTGCGAGTTCATCCTTCGTGTAGCCGGCGTCGAGTCGCAGCTTGCGAGCACCATCCAGAAGGCGGTCGAGATGGTCGCCGAGCCGGAAGATGTTGCCGTGCCACACATGCGCGACGGTATAGGTGAGGTCGGAGTGGCCGAACCCGGTGTCGAAGATGGAGATCCGGGCCTCTTCGGCGGGGACGTACTCGCCCTCGATCCATGCGACGCCGCCCGCGAACGGGCTCGACGTGTCCAATTCGTAGTCGCTGTACTGGATCACCGAACCGGCAGGGGTGTCCTCCCGGATCGCACCGGGTTCGACGGAGACCAGGTTGCTGGCACCGAGATCTGTGACTGCAGTCATGAGAAGCGTTGTCCTTTCAGCGAATTCAGGAGAGGTGGGTCCTGGCGAAATCCGGTCCGGCGTCGCCGTTGGCCAGCCGCTTGCGCAGCCCGGTCAGCGCCCAGAGCCCGGCGAGCACGACGAGACCGAGGAACACGTAGCCGTTGCCCGCGAATTGCGGCAGGAAGATGAGCGCCGCACACACCAGGGTGAACGCCACGAAGGCGAGCACCGCGACCGGCACGCGGGCGCGCCCCAGGTCGAACGTGCCTGGCTCCGGCGCGGGGATGGTGCCGCGGCGGTTGGCGACCAGAACGGAAACCGTCTGCAGCAGATACATCGCGCACACCGACAGCGATGAGAGGCCGATGATGAGGAAGAACGCCTTCTCGCTGACCAGTGCCGACAGCAGCAGGATGGTCGAGAGGCCGAACAGTCCGAGCACGGCGTAGGTGGGTGTGCGGTTGGAGGGGGACACGTGCCGCCACACGTGGGAGAACGGCAGCATGTTGTCCCGTGCCATCGAGTAGGTGAGTCGGGTGGCCACCAAGATGTTGGCCAGGATGCACGCCATGATGTTGGTCATCGCGACGGCGACGACGATCTTGGTCACGATCGGTCCGACCTGCTGGGTCATGATCTCTTCGATCGGGGCTGCCGAGGCCGCCGCCACAGCGTCCTGGTCCTTGATCGCCAGCACGTAGACGACGTACATGAGGAACTCGATGACGATCGATGCGGTCAGCGCGTAGAACATCGTGCGCGGAATGACGCGGCGGGCGTTCACGGTCTCCTCGGCGATGTCCGCGCTGGCCTCGACGCCGATCAGTCCGAAGAAGGGACCGAGCGAGGCGGCCAGCCAGGCCAGGATGTAGGCGCTGTGCTGATCCGAGGTGCCGCCGGTGAACAGTACCGAGACCGGTTGATGGTTAGCGGGGGACGAGAAGGCGACGACGGCGACCAACAGTGTTGCGCCGACGGTGATGACCAACTCGAGACTGACGCCGATGTTGTTGACCATCGTCGCGAACCGCACGCCGTAGAGATTCACCAGCATGCATACCGCCATCACTCCGATGGCGACGAGGATCTGCGCGGTCTGGTTCATGTTCCAGCCGAACAGGCTGCCGAGGTAGCCGGACAAGATGAACCCGACGCCGGTCATGCCGCAGATCCACCCGGCGAGTGCGAGCACGCCGGTGAACCACGCGAGCATCGAACCAGTCATGCGGCTGGTCCACTGGTAGGCGTAGCCGGCCAGCGGGATCTTGGCTGTCAGGTCGGCGGCGATGAACGTCCAGATCAGGAACACCGCGGCGGCGAGCAGCAGCGTCCACACGAACGGGGCGCCTGCGGTGAAGTAGCCCGCGCCGAAGCCGGTGAAGACCGCCGTGGTCGCACTGATGGTCGCGAAGCCGAGGGCGAACGAGGCAAGCTTGCCGACGGAGCGATCGAGTTTCTGGGTGTATCCGAACTGTTCGAGCTTGGCGTCCTCGGTATTGGCCGGGGGAGGCACCTGCGCGTCGGTGGGCGGGGCGAGGTCTGTCATCGTTTCTCCAGCGCAAAATGGTGGGGTTGGTGCGCCTCAGATAACCCCTTCCGGCGTCCGCGCGGAAGTTCCAAATTCTGATCTACTGATAACCCACGTTTATCAATCGGTTCGCGGACGTGAGGAGCATAGGGACCGTCAGTAATAAGTCGCAGGGCGTTCAACTGCCTGGCCCTCGCCGAAACTCCACTCCTCCCGAACATGGCGGACGAGCTCGGCGGCTTCATGGGACAAACCCGCGGGATGCCATGCGAGCGCGGTGTAGTTGCGTGGGCGGTCGGTGATCGGCACGTAGACGATGCCCTGCCGGTCGTAGAGCCGGGCGCTGGCCTCGCTGGTGAAGCTGATGCCGAGCCCGCGCGCGATCGTGGTCGTCTCCTCCTCGTAGGTGGCGGCGACGGCTGCGATGGTCGGCGGCTTTCCGTTGCGGGCGTCCATCGCCATCCAGTAGTCGCGCCACCGCCCGGCGCTGCCCGGCGCTACCACGATCGGCTCGTCGAGCAGCTCGGCGATCGTCAACTCGGGCCTGGCCGCCAGCGGATGGTCCCGCGGCAGACAGGCCACCCAGTCCTCGGCGTCGAGGATGAACATCCGGTGCTCGGGCAGGTCGACCGGCGGCCGGATGATGGCCACTTCAGTGGTGCCGTCGGCGAGTCCGGCTGTCGGGTCGGAGAAGTCGAATTCCCGTGGCTCCACGGAGATTTCGGGATGGGCCACCTCGAAATGCCGGACCAGACGGAAGAGCAGATCGGCGCCCGTGCCGATCAGATAGCCCAGCCGGATGCGGCGGTAGTGCGCCGACAGCGCGATGAGGTCGTCGACAGCGGAGTCGATACCCCGCAGCGATTCGTGCACCTTCGGCAGCCAGGCCGCACCCAGTTCGGTGAGCGCCACTTCGCGGGTATTGCGGGTGAACAGCATGACCCCGAGCTGGTGCTCGAGCTGTTTGATCGCCGTCGACAATGCAGGCTGGGTGATGAACAGCCGCTCGGCGGCGCGACGGTAGTTGAGTTCCTCGCCGAGGACGGCGAAGTACCGCAGTTGGCGCAGAGTGACGTCGGTGGACGTGGCCGATCCCCTTCCCGCCTGAGCGAGTTTACGGATCGCGGGGCAGACCCAGCAGCCGTTCGGCGATGATGTTGAGCTGCACCTCGGTCGTGCCGCCGTAAATCGTGGTGGCCCTGCTGTACAGCAGGTGCTCGCCCCATTTGCCCTGAATCGACCCGGGGTCGCCGATGGCGGCGTCGGTGCCGAACGTGGACACCGCGAACTCGGCGTAGCCCTGGCCGGTGCGCATCGACAGCAGCTTCGAGATCGCCGCGGCGGGCATCGGGTCGCTGCCCGCAAGCGTGAGCAGCGTCGAGCGCATGTTGAGGATCTTGGCGGCGTGCCCTTCGGCGATCAGACGCCCGGCCTGGTTCTGCGCGATCTGGTCGAACTGGCCGTCCCTGACGAACTCCACAAGGCCGTTGAGGCTCGCCATGCCCGGCGGCTCGCTGTTGCCGATCGAAACCCGTTCCGCGGTCAGGGTGTTCCGGCTGACCTCCCAGCCGCGGTTCACATCGCCGAGCACGTATTCGTCGGGCACGAACACGTCGTCGATGAAGACGGTGTTGAACATCGCATTGCCGGTGAGCTCGCGGAGCGGCTTCACCTCGACTCCCTCGCTCTTCATGTCGAGCAGGAAGTACGTGATGCCGTTGTGCTTCGGCGCGTTCGGGTCGGTGCGCGCCAGCAGCGCGCCCCACTGTGAGAACTGCGCCGCGGTGGTCCAGATCTTCTGTCCGGTGATACGCCACCCACCGTCGACCTTGGTGGCCTTGGTGGACAGGCCCGCCAGGTCGGATCCGGCGCCCGGCTCGGAAAACAGCTGGCACCAGATCATTTCGCCGCGGAAGGTCGGCGGCAGGAATCGCTGCTGCTGCTCGTGGGTGCCGAACGCGACGATCGACGGAATGATCCACGCCGCGATGCCCATCTGCGGTCGCTTGACCAGTCCGGAGCTGAACTCCTGGGCGATGATGATCTGCTCGATCGGGTCGGAGGCGCGGCCCCACGGCTTGGGCAGGTGGGGCTGCACCCAGCCGCCTTCGGCGATCGCGGTGTTGCGTTCCGCGCCGCGGGGCAGCCCCTTGAGCGCGGCCACTTCCGCGCGGATCTCCTTTCGCAGTTTCTCGGTGTCAGGGTCGAGATCGATGTCGAGCTTGCGCATACCCGTGGTGGTCGCGATGTCGACGACCTGCTGCGGATAGTCGGCCGCCCGGCCGAAGCAGGCGGCCAGCACCAGGGCGCGCCGGTAGTAGATGTTGGCGTCGTGCTCCCATGTGAAGCCGATACCGCCGTGCACCTGGATGCAGTCCTGTGCGCAGCGCTGGCCCGCCGCGGGCGCCAGGGTGGCAGCCACCGCCGCGGCGAACTCGAAAGCGGTGTCCTGCGAAGCGGATTCGCGTGATTCGTCGATGGCGCGGGCCGCATCCCAGACGGCCGCGGTGGCCCGCTCGGTGTCGGCGATCATCTCGGCACATTTGTGCTTGATGGCCTGGAACTGTCCGATCGGCCTGCCGAACTGCTCACGGATCTTGGCGTATGCCGACGCGGTGTCGGTGGCCCACCGCGCCACGCCGACCGCCTCGGCCGACAGCAGCGTGGACATCAGCGCGCGCGCCAGGACCCGGCTGAGGTTGCTCAGCACGCGGTCGTCACCGACCTCGACGGCGTTCGCGCGGACGTGGGCCAGGGGTCGCAGCGGATCGACGCTGCGGACGGGCTCGATCTCCAGTTGGTCGGCGTCGAGCACCACCCACTCTTCACCGCTGTCGATCGCCACCGGCAGCACCAGCACCGAGGCCTGGGCCGCCGCGGGTACGGCCCGCACCTCGCCGCGGATGACCAGGCCATCACCGTGGCGGGTGGCGGTCAGGCCGGAATCGATGGCATAGGCCGCGATCACGTTGCCGGAGGCCAGGTCGTTGAGCAGCTTGGCTTCCGGGTCGTGCGCAGAGATCAGCGCGCTGGCGATGGCCGAAGGGACGAACGGGCCCGGCACCGCGCCGTAGCCGAACTCGGCGATGACGATGGCGAGTTCGAGAATGCCGAACCCCTGGCCGCCGACGGCTTCGGCGAGGTGGACGCCCTGCAGGCCCTGCTCGGCAGCGGCTTTCCAGTAGGGGGGCGGATTCGGAATCGGCGTCTCGAGGGCCTCATGCAGGACGTCCGATGGCGCGACCCGCGCCACCAGCGACCGAACCGAATCGGCCAGGTCGGTGTGCTCAGGATTGACTGCGATGGGCATGCCGAATTGCCTTCCCTAATAACCGGTCGGTTGGGAACGAGACTACTCGGGCGACTCGAACACCCTCAGCGCCACCGCTTGGCGATCCACTTGGCGATCGTGTCCGCCTTCTCGCTGCGTGCACCCGGCGTGGTGAAGTAGTGGTCGGTGTCGACCGCGACCTGCGTCTTGTCACGGCCGGCAAGCGCGTCGTAGATGCGCTGAGCGTCGGAAGGGAAGACGCCGGTGTCCTGCTCGGCGTTGATGACGAGGGCCGGGCAGTCGATGCGGGCCAAATGCGGTTCGGCGCGGGTCTGTGCATGCCGCAAGCTCCACATGCCGAGCCAGCTGCGCAGCGTCGACGCGGCCGCGATGCCGTGCGCCGACTTGTTGGCCTTGGCGGGTTCGCCCACGTAACACATGTTCGGGGGGCGCTTGGTGGGCTCCAGTGTGGGATCAACCATTCGGGGGTCGGCCCAGGTGCGAAGAACGGTGAACGGACGGTCGGAGTAGCCGACGGCGCGCACCCGCTTGAGCTCGCGCTCGGCCCAATCGGTGATCGCGTGGTTCCGGGCGATCTGCGCCGACCGGTAGCACTTGATGAAGTCCTCGCTGTAGGGCGGCCCGTTCTTCGGATCGAACAGGTCCAAATCGGGATCCGTTGCGAGCGGATCGTTTTCGTCGGTCACCGACGCATCCATCCAGGCGGTGAGGACGTCGGGGCGGCCAGGGTGCGCGGCGCTGGCGATGTAGCCGTCGGCGGCGGGTAGGTCGGTGAGCCCGGCAGCAGGCCGCATGCCCTCCAACGGCGTCACATGAGGGTCGACGGCCTGCGCCTGGTAGGCAGCCATCAGGGAACCTCCGCCGGAGTTCCCCAGCAGCACAACGGTTTCCACCCCTTGCACTTCCCGGAGCCAGCGGACGCCGACGCCGATGTCGACAAGCGCGTGGTCGAGCGTGAAGCTGCTCTCAAAGCCGCGGAACCTCGTGTTCCAGCCCAGGAAGCCGACGCCCCGGGTGGCCATGTAGTCGGCGAGATAGTGCTCCGAGAAGTCGATTTGGTAATGGACAGCGATCATCGCCACCTTGGGCTTGCGTCCCACCCCCCGGTGGTACAAACCCTGGCATGGATGGCCGCCCGAGCCGGCCCTTCGCGCTGTGGGGGAATCCAATCCGACGAACTCGCGCGTGACTCCCGGTGTGTTGGAGGACGGTGTCCTTGTCATGTCGGTTGGGCCCCCTTGTGATAGATCGTCCGGTAGAAGACATTTGCCAGCGTGGCGATGCAAGTCTTGTCGTCGACGGCGTCCGCCCGGCCGTCACCGGAAAACTGGTAATAGCAGAATCCGTTCAGCATCGAAAGCAGTGCGATGGCAATCAGTTTCGGGTCGTCGCCCTGGCAATAGCCGTCACGTTGCGCCCGCTCCACCGTCGCCGTGATCAACGAGATCGGCAACGCGCACAGATCGGTCCAGTAGGCGGCGAAATCGTCGTTCACCATGGCCAACTGGGTCACGCTGACGATCTCCGGCAGCCTGCTTCGGTAGGTGTACCAATACGCGGCGGCCGCCTCGTACGAGCGTTCGTGGTTGGTCAGGCCGGGCTTTCCCGCCGCATGCGTGCTGCCTTCGGCATCCTTGAGGAATCGCTGCACCCACTCACGGACCATCGACTCCTTGGAGTCGTAGTAGTTGTAGAACGACGCGGTCGAGCGGTTGGCCTCCGCGGCGATATCGGAAATGGTGGTCGCGAGAAATCCCTTGCGCGTGATGACCGCTCGCGCCGCAGCGTCGATCGCGGCCTGCGTCTGCCTTCCCCGCAGGGTCGGCAACTGCTCGCGCGGATTGACCGTCACGGATCTCCTTTGCCCCCGGGGGCGCGGTCATTGATCCAACCTGAATCTGATGTTAGATTCAGCTTTCGATCTCGGCAGGAGTTTCGGAATGATCAAGCCGCTTAATCCGAATTCCGAGTTCCAGCTCGGCGGTATCAACCATGTGGCGCTGGTGTGTTCGGACATGCAGAAAACGGTCGACTTCTACTCGGGCGTGCTCGGTATGCCGCTGATCAAATCGCTCGATCTGCCCGGAGGCATGGGGCAGCACTTTTTCTTCGACACGGGCAATGGCGACTGTGTCGCGTTCTTCTGGTTCGCCAACGCCGCCGACCGGGTGCCGGGCATCTCATCGCCCGCGGCGATACCGGGCATCGGCGAGATCACCAGCTCCGTGAGCTCGATGAATCACCTGGCGTTTCATGTGCCCGCCGAGAAGTTCGACGAGTACCGCCAGCGTCTCAAGGACAAAGGGGTGCGTGTTGGGCCGGTGCTCAACCACGACGAGAGCGAGGCGCAGGTCTCGCCGACGGTGCATCCGGGTGTGTACGTGCGGTCCTTCTATTTCCATGATCCCGACGGCATCACCCTCGAGTTCGCCTGCTGGGTCAAGGAATTCACCGAGGCCGACACGCAGACCGAGCCGAAGACCGCGGCCGACCGGCGCCCACCGGTTGCCGCAGGCTAACTGCGATACAGCTTCGGATCGATCAGCGCGTCGAGGATGGCTGCCAACTGGTCGACCAGCTGATCTGGGGTGAGCTTCAGGTCTCCGGCCAGCCATGAGCTGATCGTGATGCCCACCCCGCCGACGGCGAACTGCGCAGTGGCTTTGCTCCGCTCGCCGGCCTGTACCCGAAGGGCGCTGCCGACGTCTTGTCCGTACAGCCGCGCGAGGAGGCCACTCCCTTCGACACGCTTTCGCGCAAGCACGGGGTGAGCCAAATGCGAGCTGAACACGAGGCGGCCGATCCGCTGGTCATCGGCGATGGTTCGGACGATGTTCGCCATCGCGGCGCGGTGCTGTTCCTTGGGTGGCACCGCGGCGACCGCGGCCTGTGTGGTCGCGGTGAGGCCCGCGATGACCCAATCGAAAACCGCGGCGATGAAGTCGTCCTTGTCGTTGAAGCTTTCGTAGAAGTAACGCGCGGTCACCCCGGCCTGTCTGCAGATCCCGCGCACCGTCAGCTCCGACAAGTCGGTGTTGGAGCCAAGGATGTCCAGGCCGGCATCCAGCAGCCGCGACCGGCGCTCGGCCCGCCGGTCGGCCGCTTCGATGCCCCGATAGGGCCGGACCTGTGCCACCTGTTCATCCTGACACCTGCGCTTTCTTGACAGCTGTCAGGCGCTCGGGCAATATCTGATAACAGACGTTCTCACATTTAGGGACAGGCAGGTCCATGGCGATCCTCCAGACTCGGCGCAAGGTCAAGCCGCGCGGCCCGGACTTCGACGAGGGCCTGATGGGCGTCGCGCTCCTGGCGGGACCGGCGAACGTGATCATGGAGCTGGCGCGGCCCGGCGTCGGCTATGGCGTGATGGAGAGCCGAGTGGAGAGCGGCCGCATCGACCGCCACCCGGTCAAAAGGGCACGCACGACGTTCACCTACATCGCCGTTGCCACCAAGGGCACCGATGCACAGAAGGCGGCCTATCGCAGAGCGGTCAACAGATCCCATGCCGAGGTGTACTCGACGCCGGACAGCCCGGTGTCCTACAACGCCTTCGACAACGACCTGCAGCTGTGGGTCGCGGCCTGCATCTACAAGGGCACCGAGGACGTCCTTCGCACCTTCGTCGGCGAAATGGACGACGCGACTGCCGACCGCATCTACCGCGAGAGCGCATCACTGGGTACGACGCTCCAAGTCCCCGCCGAGATGTGGCCGGCCGATCGCAGTGCATTCGGTGAATACTGGGAAGAGTCGCTCGCCAAGGTGCACATCGACGACGCCGTGCGCGAGTATCTTTGGCCGATTGCGGCTGGACGGGTACGTGGCGCGAAGCTCCCCGCTTCTCTGCAGCGGAAATTGGACAATGCCAACCTGTTGATCACGGCCGGCTTTCTGCCACAACGGTTTCGCGACGAGATGCGGCTGGATTGGGATGACGAGAAGCAACGCCGCTTCGACCGGCTGATGAACAGGATCCGGCTGGTGAACAACCGTCTGCCCCGCTTCATCCGTCAGTTCCCCTTCAACGTGTTGCTGAAGGATCTCGACTGGCGCATCCGGACCGGCCGTCCGCTCGTCTAGTCAGCCCGCCGTAACGCGGTAGACGTCCACAGCTTCCGGTAGGCCCTTGAGTTGTTGCGGGCCAAGGTATTCGAAGAGAAGTCCGGACCCTGCTGCGAGGTCGTGCAGCGTACGTGTGCACAGAATTTCCGCGGACCCGGCCATCGCGCATACCCTCGCACCGGTGTGTACAGCCATACCGGTCCACTCATCGCCGCGGCGTTCGCACTCGCCGACATGGATACCGGTACGAATTCGTAGTCCATACCCGGCGAGCGTCGGCACGAGTTCGAGCGCGCAGCGCGCCGCCTTACTGGGCACATCGAAGAGCGCGAACACCCCGTCGCCGGTGTGGGACACCCGCCGGCCGCCGTGCTTGGACAACAGTCGGTCGACGATTTCGTCGTGCACGTCCAGTTGGCGGCTCCAGTGTGTGTCACCTGCGGCGCCGAGTTGCTCGGTGGAGCCGACGATGTCGGTGAACATCACCGTCGCCAATACGCGTTCACCGCTTGTGGGAGAAGGTCTTTCGCAGAAGTCGAGAACCAGCGGCGCCAGCAGGTCGACGATGTCGAAGGCAGCATGCGGGCCTGGCGGCAGCGTGACCAACCTCGCGTCGGCTATGCCGTCGGCCAGTGCAGCAGACGCTGCGAAAGACACCATTGCGTCATCCGGCCTGGCCGCCACCAGCGTCGGCACCGTTACGCTGCCCAACAAGTCGCGAACGTCTTCACGCAAAAACGTACGCCACAGCAGCGCTGCCATGGACGGGCTGGCGAGCGACGACTCGATCCGGCCCCATTGCTCACGAACACCCGGCACATCGGCGGTGGCACCGAGCACCAGATCCGCCAGCGTCCCCTCGCCCCAGCGTTCCTCGATGTCGTCGGCTCTGGCCTCGATCTGTGCCTCGGTGAAGCCCCAGGGAAAGTCAGGCCGGTCCTGCGTGAATCGTGCCGCGGTGGCATAGAGGAACAGCGACGCCACCCTGTCCGGGTTGGCCGCGGCGAGCGCAATCGACGTCATCCCGCCCGAGAAGACGCCAAGTAGTACCGGTCGCTCGGCGCCGGCGGCGTCGAGGACGCTGACAAGGTCACTCACGCGGTCGTCGAGGTCGGGCGCCTGCGTCACGGGATCGGACAAACCGCTTCCGCGGCCGTCGTAGACGACGACGCGCAAGTGTTGCGACAGTTGTCCGACGGCCACGCCCCACGGAAACGCGGGATCGTCGTAGCGATCGATACTGCTGAATACCGTGGGAACCCACACCACGGTGGAATCGCTGTCGCCGTACACCCGATACGCCAGCCGCACACCGCCGTTGCGGACATAACGCACCCGCCCGTCGCTCACCCGAGCAGTGTGACAGTTCGCAGGTCAGCGGGCGCTCAGTTTGCGCGCGTATAACCGGCGTAATGCGCTCCGACAACGACACCTGGGACATCACCACAAGCGTCGGCTCGACGGCTCTGTTCGTCGCCGCATCGCGGGCCCTGGAGGCCAACAAGCCGCATCCGCTGGTGGTCGACCCCTATGCGGAGGACTTCTGCAGGGCCGTCGGCGGCGAATGGTCAGACCTGCTCGACGGAAAAGCGCCCGACCACAAGCTGGCATCCGAGTTCGGAATCCATTTCGTGAACTACCTGGCCGCGCGGACGAAGTTCTTCGACACCTCCTTCTATGCCGCCACAGATGCCGGCGTCCGTCAGATCGTCATCCCCGCGGCGGGCCTGGATTCCCGCGCCTATCGGCTGGCATGGCCCAAGGACACGGTTGTCTTCGAGCTGGATCAACCGCAGGTGCTGGACTTCAAACGTGAAGTACTCGCTCGTAGGGGCGACGAACCGACGGCCGAGCGCCGCGAAATCGCGGTTGACCTGCGCGACGACTGGCCGCGTGCCTTACTGCACAGCGGTTTCGACCCATTGGCGCCCTCGGCATGGCTGGCGGAGGGACTGCTCATCTATTTGCCCGCCGCCGCGCAGCAGCATCTGTTCGCCGGGATCGACGCCCTCGCCGCCCCCGGCAGCCATGTCGCTGTGGAGGAGGCCACACCCCTGACCGACACGGAACTCGAGACCGCCAGGGCCGACGAGCGCGCCGAGGGCAGCGAGGGCCAGTTCTTCAGCCTCATCTACAACGAGCAGCATGCCCCGGCGGCGGACTGGTTCGGCAATCGCGGCTGGTCGCCGAGGCAGGTCGGGTTGGTGGACTACTTGCGCGAGATCGGCCGACCGGTGCCTGCGCCGGACTCCGAAGCCGGACCGATGTTCGCCGAAATCCGCATGGTCAGCGCCGTCAAGGGCTGACTAGCTGAACATGAAATCGCGCATGAACCGCGTCATCCTGCGCAGGTAATCCGGTTGGCTGACATGCAGGATGTGGTTGCCGGGGAACCAGTGGAAGGCGCAGCGGTCCCAGTGTTCCCAGAGCGCCTCCGCCTGCTGCGGCGGGGCCAGCCGGTCGCCCAGTCCGGCGATGATCATCCGCCGGTCCTTGGGCACAAGTGCCGGATAGTTCAGCGGCGAGTGGAACATCGCTGCGGCCGTTGACAATTCGTGGTCGGTGCGAGTCAGCTCATCGCCCAGCGCCACCAACATGTTGGCGGGCCACCATTCGTCGACCAGCTTCTCGGGCATCACGACGGGCACGTTGGGGATGACCGTCTGGATGCGATCGTCGGCGCAGGCGATCAATGCAGAGGTGTAGCCGCCGAGGGACATTCCGGTCAGTGCGACCCGGTCAACGCCGGTGAACTCCAGATAGTCGATAAGCGACCGGAAATCGTGCACGGCTTGCGCCATCGCCTCGGCGAATCCCGCGAAGCCGTTGGCGAAAAGCCCGTATCCACTGTAGGGGGAGTACTTTTCGGCGCGACGACCGTGGAACGGCAGCGTGTAGAGCATGATGTCGTAGCCCGACCGGTAGAACCACGGCAGCGAGAAGAACAGCCCGTTGAAGAGGTACGCCGAGCCCATGAAGCCGTGGATCAGGCACAGCGTGGGATGGGGTCCGTCGTCGTGGCGCCAGTGCTGAGCGTGCACTACGTTGTTGCGCGCGTACGAGCCGCAACGCTCGCGCATCGCCGGGTTGACGGCCCTGAAACTGCTGTTGAACCGGATGTTGTGCACATGGCCGTTGGCTATCCACTCCGCCACGGGGTTCGCAGGCCGCGAGGACACCCGCGGCGGCTCCGTCGGCGCGGGAAACGACAGCATGGGATCCTTCGCGGCGCCCAGTTCTGCGTAGTAGCGCAGCGCGTCGTGCTGTTCACTTGCATGAGATCCGGTGAGCGCGGCCAACGCCACCTGCGGCAGCATCGCCGCACCGACAACCGACGCCAGCGCCGTGCGCAGGCCGAGATCCGCGACAGCCGACGAGTCGACGATCAGCCGTTGGCGCAGCGTGAGATCCACGCGTCGAGGCAGCCCTCGTGCGGTCGCGTCGGCACCGGGAACGTCGGGAACCGGTATGGGCGGGTCGACGGGGGCGCCGGCGTCTTGCTGCTCCGAACTGGACACGGCCCGATGGTAACGAGGTATTCCGTCTAGGTCAGGCGGTACACCGTCGATTCGCCGATGACTGTGCCCGGATAGTCGTCGGACACCCGTGCGGTGTGTTGGTGGTCGTCGGCCTGAGCTGCCGCTGCCAACGGCCTGTGAGTGGGGTGGATGCGACACTGTCTGGCATGTGGAATCCCGACGTCTACCTCACCTTCGCCGACCAGCGCGGTAGGCCCTTCTTCGATCTGACATCGCGGGTCGGGGCCGAGAATCCGCGTCGGGTGGTCGATCTGGGTTGCGGCCCTGGCAATCTCACCGCCACGCTCGCGGAGCGGTGGCCTGACGCCGCCATTGAGGCGTGGGACAGCTCTACGGAAATGGTCGAATCCGCGAGGGAGCGTGGCGTCGACGCACAGGTTGGCGATGTCAGGGCATGGCAGCCGAAGCCCGACACCGATGTGGTGATCAGCAACGCCTCGCTGCAGTGGGTGCCCGAGCACGCCGAACTGCTGGTTCGCTGGGCGGGTGAGCTGCCCGCGGGTTCGTGGATCGCGGTGCAGATGCCCGGCAGCTTCAACACACCGTCGCATGAGGCGATTCGAACGGTCGCGCGCCGCGAGCCGTTCGCGAACAGACTGCGCGACATGCCATTTCCCGAACGCGACCGGGTCAGCTCCGCGGCGGAGTACGCCGATCTGCTCACCGACGCGGGTTGTCGCGTCGACGCATGGGAGACCACCTACATTCACGAGCTGACCGGAAAGAATCCCGTGCTGGAATGGATGTCCGGCACCGCACTGCGGCCCGTGATCGAGCGTTTGTCGCAAGACGCCTGGCAACAGTTCCGCCAGCAGCTCATACCGATACTGGACGAAACCTATCCGGCACGAAAGGACGGCCGGACGTTCTATCCGTTCCGGCGGGTGTTCGTCGTCGCCCAGGTGGGCTAGCGGCGCTGGTTGAGGAGCTCGACGACCTGCGCGACAAGCTGGTCGATGTCGGCGCCGGTGGTGTCCAGCACCAGATCGGGATCCTCCGGCGGTTCATACGGGGCATCCACACCGGTCAGTCCCTTCAGCTCGCCCGAGCGTGCTCGCGCATACAGACCCTTGGGATCGCGCCTCTCGCACTCGGCCAGCGACGTGGACACGTAGACCTCGATGAATGGCAACTTCGCGGCTTCGCTGAGGGTGCGGGCGATCTCGCGGTCGGACTTCAGCGGAGACACCAACGACGCCAGCGCCACCACGCCTGCGTCGGCGAACAAGCGGGTCAGGTGTCCGACCCGACGGATGTTCTCGGCGCGATCGCCTGCGGAGAAACCGAGATCGTCGGACAGGCCGTGGCGGATGTTGTCGCCGTCGAGGAGGTACGCCACGTCACCGGACTCGACCAACGCACGCTCGACCGCGACGGCGATTGTCGACTTACCCGATGCAGGCAGCCCGGTGAACCAGATGGTGGCTCCGCGCTGCTTCGTTGCCGTCCATCTGTGGTTGCGGTCCAATGCCGATGGGTGCCAGCGGATGTCGTTGCGGGTCTGGGCGCCCGGCTTGACCTCGCGCGGCTCGGTGATGGCGCCGGCGCCGACGGTGTCGTTTGTCGTCTCATCGATGAGAATGAACGCTCCGCTGTCCCGGTTGTCGGTATAGGCGTCGGACACCACGACCGAGCTGGTTCGCAGTGTTACCGAGCCAATGTCGTTGAGCACCAACTCGACCGGGTTGTCCAGCTCGTCCAGAGATTCGGGGTCGAGCCGAGAATGCAGGGCCTGCACGGTGGTCCGCACGATCTTGGTGCCCTGTTTGAGGGCGAGCCGGTCGCCTGCCCGCAACGGATTGTCGACGAACCAGCACACCGTCGCGTCGATTTCCCTCGCCGGCACCGGAAGCACCGCATCGTCTCCGCCGCTGACAAAGACGTCACCGCGGCCGACGTCGATGTCATCTGCTAGTTCGATTGAAACCGACAGCGGCGCAACCGCTGTCGTGCGGCCGTCGTCGAGGGTATCGACGACGGTGACGGTCGAACGGGTGCCCGCGGGCAGGCTGACTACTGAATCGCCGACTCGCAGGGTGCCGGCAGACAGCCGGCCGGTATAGCGACGACGCTGTTCGGCCGAAGGTCTCGAGACCCATTGCACGGGCAGACGCAAGTTCCTCGGTTCTGGTTGTGGTGCAGAGAGTTCCACGCTTTCCAGATACTCCAGCAGTGTGGGTCCCTGGTACCAGGGGGTCTGCTCGGACCTGTGGACGACGTTGTCACCGCGCTTGGCGGCGATCGGGATGACGGTGACGTCGGTTTCGCCGAGCCGGGCAGCCATCTGGCGTAACTGGTGCCCGACCTCCGCGAATCGACCTTCATCGAAGTCGACCAGGTCGAACTTGTTCACAGTGGCGACGAAGTGCTCGATGCCCAACAGCTTCGCGATCCGGGCATGACGGTTTGTCTGCCTCAGCACACCGGCGCGCGCGTCGACAAGCAGAACCGCGACATGCGCGTTGGACGCGCCGGTGAACATGTTGCGGGTGTAGCGCTCATGCCCGGGGGTGTCGGCCAATATGTAGCTTCGCGATTCGGTTGAGAAGAACCGGTACGCGACGTCGATGGTGATGCCCTGCTCACGCTCGGCGCGCAGGCCGTCCGAGAGCGCAGCCAGATCGGCGATGCCCTCCTGGTCGGTGACGGCTTCCAGATGGTCGAGGGGCAGGCTGTCGGTGTCGTGCAGCAGCCGCCCGATGAGTGTGCTCTTCCCGTCGTCGACGGAGCCCGCGGTGGTGATCCGCAGCAACTGGCGCGTCATCAGAAGTAGCCCTCTCGCTTACGGTCCTCCATTGCGGCGACCGATGTTCGGTCGTCTGCGCGCGTCTCGCCCCTTTCGGAGACGGTGGCCGCAGAGATTTCGGCGATCACCCCTTCGATGTCGGTGGCCGTCGAACGCACTGCGCCGGTGATGGTCAGGTCGCCGACGGTTCGGTAGCGGACCCATTCGATCGACGAAGCTTCGCCGTCGGTGGGCTGGTTGTAGTCGGACACTGCCAGCAGGATGCCGTCTCTTGTGAACACGTCACGCTCGTGCGCGAAGTAAATGGAAGGCAGCTCAAGGCTTTCCAGCTCGATGTAGCGCCACACGTCCAACTCTGTCCAGTTACTGAGGGGGAAGACCCTGACTTGCTCGCCCTTGCGGATCCGGCCGTTGTAGAGAGACCAGGGCTCCGGGCGCTGGGCCCGCGGGTCCCACTGGCCGAACTCGTCGCGAAAGCTCAGAATGCGTTCCTTGGCCCGGGCGCGCTCCTCGTCGCGGCGGGCCCCGCCGAATGCGGCGTCGAAGTCCCCGGCTTCCAACGCGTCGAGCAGCGTGCGGGTCTGCTGACGGTTTCTGGATGCGCCGGGACCCGGATCGGCAACGCGGCCACTGTCGATGGACTCCTGCACCGACGCGACGATGAGCTTGTGTCCTCGGTCGGTCACCCGTCGGTCGCGGAATTCGATGACCTCGTCGAAATTGTGTCCGGTGTCCACATGCATGACCGGGAACGGCAGCGGTGACGGGCGAAATGCCTTCTCCGCCAGCCGCAACAACACGATGGAGTCCTTCCCTGCCGAGAAGAGCAGCACGGGTCGCTCCAGTTCGGCGACAACCTCACGGATGATGTGGACGGCTTCGGCTTCGAGGAGTCGCAGCTCATCGACATGCAGGGTGTCGTAGCCCGTCGTCGTCGCAGTCATGTGGGCAACCCTTCCCGTTCGGCCTGTGCTCGGTAGCGGTCCACCCACTCGTCGGATCGTTGGTCGGACTGGCGTTCGAGAACCGGGGCGGGCGCAAGCTGCCGATCCTGACCCAGCGCCTCGAGCACGTCCCCGACGATCTGGGTCAGGTTGCGCCACAGCACCGGGTATGAGATCTCGGTGGGCGAGATGTTCTCCTCGTCAAACCAAGCGCGCCAACCCTTCTCTTGTGCGCGCAGCATGGTGACGACATGGGCGATGGCTCCGGCGTGGTATTCGGCCGCGGAGTCCCGCCTCGGGTCCGGCCGGCCCCGCCAAACCCGGGTCTGCACCGCGCGCCAGAACGAAACCGCCTGTGACACAACGTCGGGACGGTAGACGTGAATCAGAACCGGATCGGTGCCGATGACATCACGGATCGCCGAAAGCAGTCCGTCTCCCGAGCGGTCGGGCAGTCCTGCTGCGCGCTGAAGCAGCAGCGGGGTCTGGTTCCACATCAGCTTGCCGCCCCAGATGCCATTGGGTGTGCGGCCCACGGTGCGTATGTAGTCCCGCCAGATCTCCGGCGGGGCCAAGTCGGGCTTGCCCTCGTCGAGCGGGTCGAGAAGTCGCAGTATCGACTCTTCCTCGACCCCTTCGAACCATTGCCGTGGCTGCGGCGACTGGCTCGTCGTCGGCAGGTACTGGAAGAACTCACCCGGTTCGCCTGCCACCCCTGTCGACCGAAGCGATTCGACGAGCAGCGTGCTGCCGCTGCGTTGCGACGCGAGGACCAAATACGCGGAGGCAGCCATTGATGCACCTAACTGTGGTCTTCTTCGATGCCACGATCGGCGGCGATCGCCGATCGGCTGGTCACCGACGGTCCATGGATACGCAGGTATGTCTCGGTGTAGCGCTCGGAAATCCGAGTGCCCGCGAAATCGGAAGGAATGACATCGTTGGTCTTCAGACGCCAATCATTGAGCAGCAGAGCGAGATCCGCGGCAATCGCCTCAGCCTTGTCCGATGAATCGGCGCCGAGCAGGTTGTGCGATTCAGTGGGGTCTTCGACGAGGTCGTACAGTTCCCGCTCGGGGCGAGGCTCACCTATGAGCGGCGCAACCGCCAAGCCTGGCGCGCTGTCGGCGATGTCCCACGGCAGGTCGAGCAGCGGCCTTGGCGCGTAGTTCTCGATATAGCTGTGCTCCTTGGTGCGGATCGCGCGGATCGGGTCGAAGGAGTCGTGGTAAGTCTTCGTCGTGTAGACCTCGGAGCGCACGGGTGCGGCATGACTGCTTGCGGCTGCCAGGACGCCGGCGTGGGACATGCCGTCGACGTCCGTGGGCACGTCGAGCCCGAGGAGTTCGAGGAGGGTCGGCACCAGGTCGACGCCGCTGAACAGGTCGTCGTAGACCCGCGGCTGCCGACCGGCCTCCATCGGCGGGCGCACGATCACGGCGATACCGGTGCCGGCGTCGTAGAGCGTCGACTTCGCGCGGGGCAGCGCGGGACCGTGGTCGGTCATGAACACCACCCAGGTGGTGCGGTCGAGGCCGGTGGCAGCGAGGGTGTCGAGCAACTGCCCCACGGCCGCGTCGGCGACGGTGATCGCGCCGTAGAACTCGGCGAGATCCTGACGCACGTTCTCGGTTTCGGGCAGGTAGTCCGGCACGGCGACGGTGCTCCGGTCCGCAGGCCGGTAGCGCTCGGGCGGATAGGGCCGGTGGGTCTCGAAGAAGCCCGCCGTCAACAGGAACGGCTCCCGTGGGCCGCGCTCGAGCCACTGCGTCGTGCGGTCGACCACGTATTCGCAGAAGGAGTTGGACACGTCGAACTCGTCGAAGCCGAGCCGCGCCGGATACGAGGTCTCGTGCTGCATGCCGAAAAGTGCGGTGTGCCACCCCGATTCCGACAGCATCTGAGGCAGGGTACGGACGTCGGCGCGGTACTCCCAGCCGTGATGCGCCAGTCCGACAAGCCCGTTGCTGTGCGGGTAGCGACCCGTGAACAGGGACCCGCGCGACGGCGAGCACAGCGGCGCGGTGGCGTGCGCGCGGGTGAACACAATGCCCTCGGCCGCGAGTTGGTCGAGCCGAGGGCTGACCACGTCGGCGTGGCCGTAGACACCGAGGTAACGGCCGAGGTCGTGCCAGTGCACGATCAGCACGTTGTCTTTCCGCGGGTCGGTCACCAGGATCCTTTCGTGGTCGTCGGTACACCGAACCGGTCCATCGCCGGCCGGGCAAGCATTTAGATCAGTGAGAGCAAGTTATCCACAGTCGCGTGCTTTACACAGGCGTGTTTAACGTGCTGGTTCGTGTCTTGCGTTGTAGGTCTTGCGTAAAGATGTTGGCAGGTTTTGGGGCTAGTTCTTGTCGTTTAGGTAGGCCTGTTGGGGGTGCGGTCGGCGAGCGCCTGGCGGGGTCGGGAATGCCGCCCAGCCCGCAGAACCGCCGGGGATCTCTTCGAGGCGTTCGGCGCCCGCGGCCAGAAACTGATGCTTCCATTTGGTGACCGTCACCGCGGTCACCCCGCAGCGGCGGGCCGCTCAGCACAGGTCAGCTCGTTGGCCAACACCGCCAGCACCAGCCGAGTCTTCTCCTCGGCCGGAATCTTCGTCCGCCGCGACCGAACCATCATCACAACCTGTCAGCTTCGGCCCCGGTTATCCACAACGCGCGCGACCCTGTCAAAAAGTATGAGTCGGTGGAGTGGCGTAGTATCGAACATATGTTCGACTCGGAGTTTGCGGCGGCCTCGGACGAGGAGGT
>JBKPSU010000028.1:0-4770 GCA_046735135.1 Actinomycetota bacterium | reverse complement strand
GGTACCCGCGCGCACGCTCATGCTGCCGCTGACGACGAACGCCAGGGCGAAGATGTCGTTGCTGCGACGCGGTTTCGTCAAGATCTTCTGCAGACCTGCCACCGGCGTGGTGATCGGTGGCGTGGTGGTCGCGCCGATCGCGTCGGAGCTGATCCTGCCCATCGCGCTCGCGGTGCAGAACAACCTGACCGTGACCGACCTCGCCCAGACGCTGTCGGTGTACCCGTCGCTGTCCGGGTCGATCGTCGAGGCCGCGCGCCGGTTGATGGCCCATGACGATCTCGACTGACGCCCGCTGCGCCCGCGAGGAGCGAATCAACCGTTAGCCTGGAAGCGTACTGACGAGTAACAAGGAGTTCCTGGCGTGAGCGACCCGATACCCAGTCCGGGCAGCGGGCAGACCCGTTTGAGCCCTGACCAGCGTGCTATCGCCTGGGAGCGGCTCGGCAGCGAGCAGTTCGACGTGGTCGTCGTCGGCGGCGGCGTCGTCGGGGCGGGCGCCGCGCTCGATGCCGCGACCCGCGGGCTGAAGGTCGCCCTCGTCGAGGCGCGCGACTTCGCGTCAGGAACGTCCAGCCGCTCGTCGAAGATGTTCCACGGTGGGCTGCGCTACCTCGAACAGCTGGAGTTCGGATTGGTGCGCGAAGCGCTGCACGAGCGTGAATTGTCGCTGACGACGCTGGCGCCGCATCTCGTCAAGCCGCTGCCCTTTCTGTTTCCGCTGACGCATCGGTGGTGGGAGCGGCCGTACGTGGCAGCCGGTATTTTTCTCTACGACCAGCTCGGCGGTTCGAAATCTGTTCCGCCGCAGAAGCATTTGCTGAAAGCGGGCGCGTTACGGCTTGCGCCGGGCCTCAAGCGGAGCTCGCTGATCGGTGGAATCCGCTACTACGACACCGTCGTTGACGATGCACGGCACACGATGACGGTGGCGCGCACCGCCGCGCATTACGGGGCAGTGGTGCGGACGTCGACGCAGGTGGTCGCGTTGCTGCGTGAGGGCGACCGCGTCACGGGCGTCAAGGTTCGCGACTCCGAAAACGGCGCTGTCACGGAGGTCCACGGCCACGTCGTAGTGAACGCCACCGGTGTGTGGACCGACGAGATACAGGCGCTGTCCAAGGAGCGCGGCAGGTTTCGGGTCCGCGCGTCGAAGGGCGTGCACGTCGTGGTGCCACGCGACCGCATCGTCAGCGAAGTGGCGATCATCCTGCGCACCGAGAAGTCGGTGCTGTTAGTGATCCCGTGGGGCACGCACTGGATCATCGGGACCACCGACACCGACTGGAACCTCGACCTCGCTCACCCCGCCGCCACCAAGGCGGACATCGACTACATCCTCGAGCACGTCAACACCGTGCTGGCGACGCCGCTGACCCATGACGACATCGACGGGGTCTACGCGGGGCTGCGGCCGCTGCTGGCGGGGGAGAGCGAGGAGACGTCCAAGTTGTCGCGTGAGCATGCTGTCGCCGTGCCGGCACCGGGGCTGGTCGCGATCGCGGGCGGGAAGTACACCACGTATCGGGTTATGGCGGAGGACGCGATCGACGCCGCGAGCGAATTCGTGCCTGCGCGGGTGGCGCCGTCGATCACCGAGAAGGTGCCGCTGATGGGTGCCGACGGCTATTTCGCGTTGGTCAACCAGACCGAACACGTCGGCGCGATGTACGGGCTGCATCCCTATCGCGTGCGGCATCTGCTGGACCGCTACGGCTCGTCGATCGGCGAGGTGTTGGCGATGGCGGAGGGCAGGCCCGAGCTGCTGGCGCCGATCACCGAGGCGCCGGTGTATCTCAAGGTGGAGGCGTGGTACGCGGCGGCGGCCGAGGGAGCGCTGCATCTGGAGGACATCCTGGCGCGCAGGATGCGGATCTCGATCGAATACCCGCATCGCGGCGTGGAATGCGCTCGCGAGGTCGCCGAAGTCGTTGCGCCGGTACTGGGTTGGAGTGCCGAGGACGTGGACCGCGAAGTGAACACGTACATCGCGCGGGTCGACGCCGAGGTGCAATCCCAGCAGCAGCCGGACGACGAGTCCGCGGACGCGCTGCGGGCGGCGGCGCCGGAGGCGCGCGCGGAGATTCTCGAGCCGGTGCCGCTCAATTGAGGCGTGTGGCGCCGCTGCCGGTGCGTGACGGGCTGGGTCCGGCGCGGGTGCGGTTGCGCGGAGGTGCGGTGCTGGTGGAGCTGGCGGATCGGTTCGGCGAAGTCGCCGCGGCGAAAGTGCTTGCGGGAGAGGTGGTTGACGCCGACGGCGTGGTAATCGATGCAGCGACGGTGTTGCCGGTTGGGGCGCACGTGTACCTGTATCGGGATCTGCCGGACGAAGTGCCGGTGCCGTTCGACATTCCAGTGCTGTACCGCGATGGCGACATTGTGGTTGTCGATAAGCCACACTTCTTGGCGACGATGCCGCGAGGCGGTCATGTGGCCCAGACGGCGACGGTGCGGCTGCGGAGGCAACTCGACTTGCCGGAGCTGTCGCCGGCGCACCGATTGGACCGTTTGACGGCCGGAGTGCTGTTGTTCACGGCGAGGCGGGAGGTTCGGGGCGCGTATCAGACGATGTTCGCGCGGGGCGAGGTGCGAAAGGTGTATTTGGCGCGAGCGGCGGTTGACCCGGAATTGGAATTTCCAAGGGTGGTGCGAAGCCGAATCATCAAGCGGCGAGGACAGTTACAGGCGGTGGAGGAGCCGGGAGAGCCGAACGCCGAGACGCTTATTGAGCATCTCGGCGACGGCCTATACCGGCTGACCCCTCGTACCGGTAGGACTCATCAGCTACGGGTCCACATGGCCTCGCTGGGCCTACCGATCCTCGGTGATCCGTTGTACCCCGACGTTATCGATGTGGCCCGCGACGACTTCTCGATGCCGTTGCGCCTCCTGGCCCACATCGTCGAGTTCGACGACCCGATAAGCGGTTGTTTGCGTCGGTTCGGCAGCGAGCGCAGTATCAACGGGTGAGCCCGTCTCTGGAACCGACCGCCGAGCAGATCGCCGCCCTGGCGGCACGACCGGCCGACGTACCCGTCGTGATGGTCAACCTCCTGAAGTTCAAACCCGATGGCGGCCGCGAAAGCTACGCCCGCTACGCACAGGAGGTCGCGCCGCATCTGCAACGGGTCGGCGGCACCCTACGCTACGCAGGCGGAAATCCGACTCAGGTCATCGGAGACGACGAAAAGCCTTGGTGGGACGCGATTCTCGTGGTGGCGTATCCATCGCCTGCCGCGTTCATCGACATGGTGACCAACAAGGACTACCTCAAGATCCATGAGTTCCGCGCGAACGGGCTCGATCGCGGCGATCTGATCGCCACTTCGTGGACCTTGGCGGAACCTGCTGGTGGCGGGTGGAATCCGACGTAGCCTTTGATCATGGGTGCCGCGAATATCGTGGTCGGCGTCTCGCTGGTAATCATTCTGGCGATCGGCGCCGCCGCGATGGTGTGGCACAAACGTGTGCTTCGTCGACGTGTTGAGTCCCCGGAGGACCGATATCGGCGTGCGGCCAAAGATATTCGGCGGTCGGGCCACGGCGGTCCCTCTGACGAACCGAAAATCTGGCCCTCTCAAGGGACTGGCGGAGGTATGTGATCGAACCTCGCCCGGGTCCCCTTTCAGCAAAGGTCATCACCTGACCCGGCCCAAGTGGTCGCGATCACTGACGACTCACTGACCTACGCAATCCTCGATGACCTCTCGGCGGACGAATGGCACATCGCGCCGCTGGACCCGTTGCCGTGCCCAATTACAGTCGTGTGGTCGGAGAAAGACAGAGTGCTTCCAATGGCGGAATTCGCCAGCGCACTCCCGGATCTCTTGCCCCAAGCGACATTTAAGGTGCTGCCCGGGGTCGGACACTTCCCATGATCGATGACCCTGGCCTGGTAGCGCGGACCATCCTCGCCGTCACAGGCGCAATAAAGGAGTAGAACCCAAGGGACCGAATCTATCCGACGCGAGGCTGGGTCCCCGCGACAAGGACGCCAAACTAGCGGAAAGGTGGTGACGCCCGCGTCGGGCGAAGGTTCTGTTTCAGAATCCGTCCCGAGCGCGCTGAGTCCAGTCGCTGTTCAGCTCCGAACCGCTGGGGCAAGGCGGGCCATCCCGCGCAGGATCCACGGTGTTCGCCTGGCCATCAGCGCCACGGCGCGGTCCGAGCGGCGCATCGCGATGCGAGGGCCGGGGGTCGGTGTCGACAGCAGTTGCGCCTCGGCTGATCCTGCCCGCGCGCCGTGGCGATCGACCGCCAGCAGTTGCCAGGTGCCGGGCACGCCCCGCAGCTCGACGCTGCCGCGATCCTCAAAGCCGGCTCCGGAGCCGACGACCAGGTCACGCACGGTGCGCGAGACGAGGATATCGCCAGCGCCGGCCCGCGCGAGGATGCGCGCCGCGATGTGTACTGCGAGCCCCGCGATGTCCTTCTCCAGCAGTTCACATTCGCCGGTGTGGATGCCGGCGCGGATCTCGATGCTTAGTGTCTCGGCCTCCGCGCGCAGGGTCTCGGCGCAGCGGATAGCCTGCGTCGGGCCGTCGACTGGATATCCTGACAGTTTCCCGTTGCGGAGGTGCGGCCGGGTTCGCGATGAGAATCGTCACTCGTGCGCGGCGCGACGAGCGCGGTAGCGCGCTGCTGCAATCCGGCGCGGTACTACTTAGTTAATGCCCAAGCCACCGCAAGGACGACAATTTAGCAGACTTGGCCAGCCATACACGAGGCCGTCGGCGGGTCGGGGTCCACGATAAAGGTATGGCAGAGCAT
>JBKPSU010000027.1:0-19971 GCA_046735135.1 Actinomycetota bacterium | reverse complement strand
GGCACCGGCCTCGAGGTCGCCGACGGCCGTGTACGGCGGCCCGGCGCGACGCTGCCACCGCGCGTCGACAATGCGGTGAAGACGGTGGAGGAATGGCTGGCCGCTGAGCCGTTCCGCGCACCAGACGCCGACGAGCTGGCGGAGTTGAACCTCGGTCCGAAGGAGCTCGCGTCGGCCATCCGCAACGGCCGACTGACGAAGATCGCCGACGGCGTTGTGCTCGGGCCGAACGCGTTCGACGAGGCCGCGGAGATGCTCAAGACGCTGCCGCAGCCGTTCACGGTGGCCGAAGCGAAAGAGGCCCTCGACACGACGCGCCGCGTCGCGGTCCCGCTGCTGGAAGAACTCGACAGACGACGCGTCACAAGCCGTGCCGAAGACGGAACCCGAAGGATGGTTTGATCGGACATAAGCCCGGGTAGCCGCGGGCTGACTTGAAAGGGGCGCCGATGGACGACTTCAAGAAAATGCTCGAGTCGTGGCCGGTCTACAGGCAGCTCACCGGTGACGATCCACTGGGTCGCGGAAAGGCCGCCCAGTCCAAGCGCTCCCTCACGCTGACGCCACGAACCGCAGATGCCGACAGCATTGCCCACTCCGTTTGCCCGTTCTGCGCCGTCGGCTGCGCGCAGAAGGTCTACGTCAAGGACGGCAAGGTCACCCAGATCGAGGGGAACCCCGACAGCCCGATATCGCGAGGACGGCTGTGCCCCAAGGGTTCTGCGAGCAAGCAGCTCGTCACCGGTCCGCAGCGCCTCACGAAGGTCCGCTATCGCGCGCCGTACGCGAAAGACTGGCAGCAAATCGATCTCGACACGGCGATGGACATGGTCGCCGATCGCGTGCTCGATGCGCGCGAAAAGGGCTGGGAACAGTTCGACAAGGACCGCAACACCTTGCGCCGCACGATGGGCATCGCCAGCCTCGGCGGCGCGACGCTGGACAACGAAGAGAACTACCTGATCAAGAAGCTCTTCACGGCGTTGGGGGCATTGCAGATCGAGAACCAAGCTCGTATTTGACACAGCACAACGGTTCCCGGTCTGGGGGCCTCCTTCGGTCGCGGTGGGGCGACGAGCTATACGCAGGACCTGATGAACTCGGACTTCATCGTCATCATGGGCTCGAACATGGCCGAAGCCCATCCCGTGGCCTTCCAGTGGGTGATGGAGGCCAAGGCACGCGGCACGAAGGTTGTGCACATCGACCCGCGGTTCACCCGCACGAGCGCGGTTGCTGACCGACACGTCGCGCTGCGCGCAGGTAGCGATATCGCGTTCCTGGGTGGCGTGATCAACTACATCCTCACCAACGGACTCGACTTCCGCGAGTACGTCACCGCTTACACCAACGCATCGTCCATCGTCGACGAAAACTTCCAGGACACAGAGGAACTCGACGGCCTGTTCAGCGGCTACGACGACGAGACGGCGTCCTATGACATGTCCACCTGGCACTACGAGTCGACGGGCTCGGAGGACGACGGCGAAGAAAGCAAGGAGCATGGCGCGCCGGATCAACACGGCTCCGGGGGTGCGCCCCTCGAAGGCGGTGCCGGTGACATCCCGACCGACCCGACGCTGCAGCATCCGCGATGTGTGTATCAGATCCTCAAGCGGCACTATTCGCGCTACACGCCGGAGATGGTCGAGCGGGTCTGCGGCGTGCCCGTCGACGAGTTCCTTGCCGTCGCGAAGGCTTGGTCGGAGGACTCCGGCCGAGAGCGCACCACGGCGCTGGTGTACAGCGTGGGCTGGACGCAGCATTCGGTTGGCGCGCAATACATCCGCGCAGGCGCCATCATCCAGCTGCTGCTTGGCAACATCGGGCGTCCGGGCGGCGGCATCATCGCGCTGCGCGGGCACGCCAGCATTCAGGGCTCGACCGATGTGCCGACGTTGTTCAACCTGCTGCCGGGCTATCTCGCGATGCCGAAGGCAGGCGAGGAAACGCTGTCCGACTACCTCGATCGCATCATGGGTGACAAGCAGAAAGGCTTCTGGCGCAACGCCGATGCCTACATGATCTCGCTGCTGAAGGAGTACTGGGGCGAGCACGCGACCGAAGACAACGACTACTGCTTCGACTACATCCCACGCATCAACGGCGACCACGGGACTTATCGCACGGTGATGGACATGGTCGACGGCAAGGTGTTCGGCTATTTTCTGCTGGGACAGAACCCGGCGGTCGGTTCGGCGCATGGGCGGCTACAGCGACTCGGCATGGCCAACCTCGACTGGCTGGTGGTGCGCGACCTCGTCGAGATCGAGAGCGCATCGTTCTGGAAGGACGGTCCGGAGATCGAGACCGGCGAAATCGCGCCGGAGACCTGCCGCACGGAGGTCTTCCTGTTCCCGGCCGCCTCACATGTGGAGAAGGCGGGCACGTTCACGCAGACCGGTCGGATGATCCAGTGGCGGGAGAAGGCGGTCGAACCGCCCGGCGATGCCCGCTCGGAACTGTGGTTCTTCTACCACCTGGGCCGAATATTGCGCGAAAAGCTGGCCGGCTCAACGGATGAGCGCGACCGCCCGCTGCTCGAGCTGGCCTGGGACTACACGATGGATGCCGACGAGCCGTCCGGCGAGGACATCCTGCGGCGCATCAGCGGAGTCGACCTGACGACAGGCCGCGCGGTCGACAATTACATGTCGCTGAAGGCCGACGGCAGCACGCTGGCGGGATGCTGGATCTACAGCGGCGTCTACGGGGACGAGGTCAACCAGGCGGCGCGGCGCACACCGCACTCCCGTCATGGGCAAGCCGCTTCGGAATGGGGTTGGGCGTGGCCGATGAACCGGCGAGTGCTCTACAACCGGGCGTCGGCCGACCCGCAGGGCAAGCCGTGGAGCGAGCGCAAGAAGCTCATCTGGTGGGACCCGGACAAAGGGGAATGGACGGGCAACGACGTGCCCGACTTCGAGAAGACCAAGCCGCCGGACTACCGCCCGCCCGACGGCGCGGTGGGCGTCGAGGCGCTGCGCGGCGATGACCCGTTCATCATGCAGGCCGACGGCAAGGCCTGGCTGTTCGCACCGAGCGGCGTGCTCGACGGGCCGATGCCGACGCACTACGAGCCGCACGAGTCGCCGTTGCGCAATGCGCTATACGCACAGCAGGGCAATCCAGCGCGCGAAGTGTATGGGCGAAACGATAATCCGTCGAACCCGTCGCCGCCGGAGAAGCACTGCGAGGTGTTCCCGTTCGTGTTCACCACGTCTCGATTGACCGAGCACCACACCGCGGGCGGGATGAGCCGTCAGCTTCCGTATCTTTCGGAACTGCAGCCGGAACTGTTCGTCGAGGTGTCACGCGAGCTTGCGGCCATACGCGGTCTGAAGCACATGGACTGGGCGCACGTGATCACCAGCCGCACCGCGATCGAGGCTCGTGTGCACGTGACGGATCGGTTGCGGCCTCTGCGCCTCGAAGAGCATGTGGTGCACCAGATCTGGATGCCGTATCACTGGGGAAACAAGGGCCTCGTCGAGGGCGACGTGGTCAACGACCTGTTCGGTGTCGTCGTAGACCCGAACGTGTTCATCCAGGAGAGCAAGGTCGCGACGTGTGACATCCAGCCGGGGCGGCGGCCTCGCGGGCCCGCGCTGTTGGAATACGTCGATGTGTATCGACAGCGGGCGGGTATCACTCGGGAGACCGGCGCCGAGGTGCACACCACGTCGCAGTCGACACAACACAGCGAGCCCGAAGAGGAAAGGCCATGAGGGACAACAGCTTCTACGGGCCGCTCGAGGATGTCGCGGGCAACGCCGGGTACGACTCTGAGCACCCGCCGCGGGTCGGATTCTTCACCGACACGTCGGTGTGTATCGGTTGCAAGGCCTGCGAGGTGGCGTGCAAGGAGTGGAACGATGTGCCCGACGACGGGTTCAACCTGCTGGGCATGTCGTTCGACAACACCGGCGAGCTGGGCGCGAACACGTGGCGGCATGTGGCGTTCATCGAGCAGCGGGAGCGCGAGCCGGTGGAGCTCGGGATGCCGTCGCTATCGCGTCCCGGTGACGGATCGGGTGCCGAGACACGACAGGACTTCCGCTGGCTGATGAGCAGCGACGTGTGCAAGCACTGCACGCATGCGGGCTGTCTGGACGTATGTCCGACCGGCGCGCTGTTTCGGACGGAATTCGGCACAGTCGTTGTGCAGCAGGACATCTGCAACGGGTGCGGGTATTGCGTTTCGGGCTGCCCGTACGGGGTGATAGAGCGGCGCGAGGGCGACGGCCGCGCGTGGAAGTGCACGATGTGCTACGACCGGCTGCACGATGGCCTGGAACCGGCGTGCGCCAAGGCGTGCCCGACCGATTCGATCCAGTTCGGCCCGCTGGACGAGTTGCGGGAGCGGGCCGCGCAGCGCGTCGAGGAGTTGCACGATCGAGGCTTCCCCGAAGCGCGGCTCTACGGCGAAGATCCGAACGATGGGGTCGGCGGCGACGGCGCGTTCTTCCTGCTGCTCGACGAGCCGGAGGTGTACGGGCTGCCACCCGATCCGGTGGTGCCGACACGCGACGCCGGGGCGATGTGGCGCTACGCCGGCATGGCGGCGTCGGCGCTGGTCGGTCTGGCAGTGTCGTCGTTCGTGGGGCGGAGACGATAGTGCGTGAACAATTGAACGTGCCGCGAGCAGAGTTCCGCTCGTACTACGGGCGTCAGATACTGAAGTCGCCGGCCTGGAACTGGATGATCGCGGCGTATCTGTTCCTGGGCGGCCTGTCGGCGGGGTCTGCGCTGCTGGCCGCCGGTGCGGACTTGACGGGCCGACCGGCGCTGCGCAAAGTCTCTCGGATCGGTTCGCTGACAAGCATTTTGGCCAGCTTGTACTTCTTGATCGCAGACCTGGGCCGCCCGGACCGGTTCCATCACATGCTGCGGGTGGCGAAGCCGAGCTCGCCGATGAGCATGGGCACGTGGCTGCTGTCGGCGTACGGGCCCGGCGCCGGCGTGGCCGCGGCCGCGGAGCTGATGCCGAAGCGCATGCGCCACACGAGGCTGGGCCGGCTGGTGTGGTGGCTGGCGAGACCGGCCGGGCTGTGGGCGGCCGCGACGGCGCCGGGGGTGGCGTCCTACACGGCGGTTCTGTTGTCGCAGACGGCCGTTCCGGCGTGGCGCGAGGCGCACCCGTATCTGCCGTTCGTCTTCACGGGCTCGGCGGCGGTGAGCGGCGGAGGATTGGGAATGCTGCTGGCTCCGATCGACGACAGCGGTCCGGCCCGGCGGATGGCGATCGCCGGCGCCGGACTCGAGGTGGCGGCGTCGCGCGCCTTGGAGCAGCGGCTCGGCTTGAGCGCGGAGGCGTATACGACGGGCAAGGCGCACCGGCTGCGCAAGTGGTCGGAGATCTTGACGGTCGGCGGCGCAATCGGCGCGACGGTCGGCGGTCGTCGGCGGTCCATAGTCGCCGCGTCGGGCCTGGCGCTACTCGCCGGCGGCGCACTGCAGCGGTTCGGCGTGTTCGAGGCGGGCGTCGAATCGACACGGGACCCGAAGTACGTCGTTGTGCCGCAACGAGAACGGCTCGAAGCCGGCCAGCCTGCTCGCGGTGACGACCGCGCCGGCGTCCGCAACTAGGGCTGCCGAGCTGCCAACCTCACAGCGAAAGATTCGCGGACTGATCAATTTTTGTCATGAGCGCGTCACGGCGAGCCGTCAGTCGCGGATTCTGGATGTCGTCGGCGCCGCGGCTGCACTCCGTGCCAAAGCCGTTCACGACCATCTGTTCGGGCGACGGCGCCCAGCAATCCCAGCCGTCGAAATGCACCCACTCGCCGTCACGCACGAGTGAGGGATCGGTCAGGTAGCGGTTGACGACGGCCGTCGCGTCGGCGCAGGAGACGGTGCCCGCGGCGACGGTGATGGTGCCCGCCTGGGGAGCGGCGCCACAGTCGTCACCTGCCTCGCCCAGCGCCATGGCGGTCGGCATCAGTGATGCGGCGATGAAAACCAGCGCGGCGAGCTCGGCGCAGCGGCGAATCGGCATGGCTCGACTTTAGGCTCGTGTGTTGTACACCTTCGATGGGTGGTCAACAGGTGTCGACTCCCTCCTCGCTGGCACTTCTTGACAGTTCGGCCTGAGCACGTGAAAGCTGTTATCCAGCAATCGGGTTCACGTGTTCTAGCCTGCCGTGCGAGTCTCCACGCAACCCGGGGTGTAACATTGATGCCGTTGGGAACCCAGCCAGTCCGGATGCATCAGCTGTTACGCACCGCTTTGCCGAGCAACCGCTCACGTCGGATATGCCGGTAGCAACCGTCAATCGGAACCACCTTGAGCGCTCCACCCGTCTTCCCATCGCTTGCTCCCGCTATTCCGCCGCATCAAGTTGGCAGCTGCGCCCACGTCGGCATCCTCGGCGCCTATCCGACGACCCCGGGTGGGCTGGCGACGTTCAGCACTGCCCTCTCTGATGCGTTGCGCGCACACGGCGTCGACGTCAGCGTGGTGCAGGAGCCGTCGGTCGCGGAATGCATCGACTTGCTCGACCAGAGCGACGTCGCAGTCCTCCACTCTGACCAAAGCATGTACGGAAGCGGTGACGGAGAAGATGTGGTGGGCATCATCGACGGGTTGCGTGTGCCGTCGATCGTCATCGCCCACTCGCTGCTCAAAGCTCCTGGGCCGCACCAAGGCTCAATGCTCGAGTCGATCACGGGCGCAGCGGATCATGTGGTCGTGATGTCCGAGACTGCCCGGCAACGGCTGTGTTCCGATTACCACGTCGATCGTCGCAAGGTCACGATGATCCCGCACGGCGCCCTGGTTCCGACCGAGCGTTCTCCGAAGCGTCCGAGCAGGCCAACCGTTTTGACGTCGGGGCTCTTGGGCCCTGGTAAGGGCATCGAGCGGGTGATCGAGGCGATGGGCTCGCTGAAGGACTTGCCCGGCCGGCCACGATATCTGGTCGCCGGACCGACGCATCCGAAAGTACTGGCCGCGGATGGCGAGGCGTACCGCGAAGCCCGAATCGAACAGGCCCGGCGCGGCGGCGTAACGGATTCGGTCTCCCTCGACGGCCGCAGCTGGAATGCGCCTTTGCTGTCCACCCTCGCCCAGTCGGCAGCAGTCGTCGTCCTGCCCTACGACTCCACCGATCAGGTCACCTCTGGCGCCCTGGTCGGCGCCATCGCGAGTGGCCGTCCGGTCGTGGCCACCGCCTTTCCGCACGCCGTCGAGCTGCTGTGCGGCGGCGCGGGCGTCGTCGTCGACCATGACGATCCCGGCGCATTGGTGGCGGCGCTGCGCAGCATTTTGACGCAGCCGCGCCTGGCCGGTTCGATGGCGGCGGAGGCGCGCCGCCTGGCGCCACAGATGGCTTGGCCCACCGTGGCCGCCGCGTATCTGCATCTGGCGCAACGGCTGGTCGCCGAAAGCGGGGCAGTGAAATGAACCGTTCATTGCAGGCCCGGCGCCTGACGTCGGCGTCACCGGTGTTATGAAGCGAGATGTCGGCGCAGAGCTCGACATCGAGATCACGGCTGAGCTTTCCATCCAATACGAAGGAGAGTGACTCCGCCACCTCGGTATCGGGATGCGGCGCGACAGCGATCTGGAACTCCAGAGGCAACCTGCCGACGGATTCAATCGACGAGCTGGTGTCGATTGGCTAAGGCGCGGCACCTGTCGGCTCGATGCGGTCTGCCTGGACCGCGTGCGGGTAGGTCTCCGCACGACGCTGAAACGACAGGATGCTGGGATTGAGAACCACACCATCGCGGATCTCGATGGCCCGGGAGAGTGTCGGGGTGACGTCCCATGTCGCCGGCCCGGCCAGAAGCGCTTCGATGTGAGGCAGCAGCGCCTCGCTGATCTCCCACGTCGCCGAGTTCCACAAGTAGGACGGGCTGTGATCCACTGCGTAGTAGTGCACACCGTTTGCGATCTCGATTAAAGGCTTGATGAACGAAGTCGGGTGTGCCCAGCTGAAACCCATACCGGTGTCACACGAGACGTCCACGATCACGCTGCCCGGAGCGAAGGCGGCGAGGTCATCCTCGGTCACGAAGACCAGCGGTGCCCCTGGATCCTGAAGGACGCAGTTGACGATGATGTCGTTGTCGGCGAGGAAGTGGGCCACCGGGATGGGCCCGTCCTCGGTATCCGCCCAGGTGTGGGTGGGCGTATCGGGGTCCTGTCCCATCTGAACCATCTGAGTGGAGTGGATCGGCGAACCGACCGCGGCCACGTCCCGGTTTGTCAGCACCCGCACGTCGTCGACGCCGTGGGCATTCAACGCGGTGACCGCGCCACGGGCCGTGGCGCCGAATCCGATGACGGCAGCGCGCAGCCGACGACCGTAGCTGCCGGTGATCCCCACCAGTTGCATGGCATGGAGGACCGAGCAGTAACCCGCGAGCTCGTTGTTCTTGTGGAAGACGTGGAGACCGAATCCGCCGTCGGGCTGCCAGTGATTCATCGCCTCGAAGGCGATCAGCGTCAACCGGCGATCGATGGCCTCTTGTGTGAGAGCGAAATCCTGCACGCAGTGCGGCCAGCCCCAGACCACCTGTCCGGCAGTGAGTTCCGTCAAATCCTCTGCCTGCACCTTGGGCAGCAGAATGACATCGCAGTCGGCGATGAGCTGTTCGCGGGTCTTGATTCCACCGACGAGACCGGTCAGCGCGTCGTCCGAGGCGCCGAAAGCCGAGCCATAGCCGTGCTCGAGGACGATCTGCGGCCGGATCCGAGGATCGATCCTGCAGAAATGTGCCGGGTGAATCGGCAATCTGCGCTCGCTCGGCTTACGCGAGCGAGCTAGAATACCCAGTGAAAGCCGTTGCGCCTCAGCGCTTCTTGTCATGGAACAAAGCCTCGGCGGACGAGGCCTTGGCCGCCGTCTTGGCCTGCTTGGCGGCGCGCTTCTCTTTCAGAGATTTTCCGGACTTCTTTGACATGGTTTGTCGAGGAGATTTATCGGACATCGCTGGGCCCCTTGATCGTGGGGGCCTGGTTGGTCCCGATTCCCTGACCTTACTCTTTTCGCCACGAGCTAGCGGCTCTGCGTGCCGCTAGCTCGTGGCGTCGGCAGGTCTGATCAGCCAAAGCGCCAGGATGATCGCAATGACGGGTCCCACGGCCATGATCACGCTCAGCGTGTGGATGGCGTCGACGGCATTGTGCGGCGCCTGGTCGATCACCATTCGCGCCTGCTCGGGATTGACCAGATGTGCTTCCCGGCCGCCGTGCGCGGTCAGCAACGCCTCGCGGGTCTCTGAGCGGGTGATTCCGGAATCGGAGAGGTCGTGCACGCTGTCGGTGAGGAACAGGTTGATGCCGACGAGGGCGAAGAGGGCAGGCCCGAGCGAGTATCCGCCCTCGTTCACGGCGCTTTTGACGGCAGAGATCGAGCCGCCGAGGTCGGGCGGGGCGCTGCCCATCATGATCGTGGCCTGCGGCGTCGTGACGAGTGCGCCGCCGACGACGATGAGCGCCGTAGTGGCGAAGACGACGGTTCGCGACGTGTCCAGGTCGAAGGTCCTCAAAACGATCAGCCCGGCGAGCATGACGACCAGCCCGCTGATCAACACGGTGCGGGTGCCGAGACGATTGGCGACCGGACCCGCCGAGAAAGCCGCGATTGCCGCCATCGCGGTGGCGGGAATCAGTAGAAAGCCGAACACCTCGTGCGATTCTTTGCGAATGGTGACCAGGTAGAAGGACAGCAGCACCATCGATCCGCCGAGCACGATGTTGAACACCACTCCGGCGGTGACGGCCGCGTCGAACTGAGGGGACCGAAAAACCCGCATATCGAGAGCCGGGTCCGACGTGCGTAGCTCGTGCAGGACGAACCCGCAGCCTGCGACCACGCCCACGGCGACCGAGGCGATTCCGCTCGCGTCGATGCCTGTCTCCATCCGCGAGGTGCCGAAGATCAGCCCGAGCAGCGCGATGGCGAACAGCACGAGGCCCAGCAGATCGAGCCGGCGACCGGCGTGCGCCGTCTCGGGCACGAACCGCAAGGTGATCGCGAGGCCCACTGCGGCGATGACGGGCACGACGAGAAAGCATGCGCGCCAACCGATCGCGTGCGCCAGCGCGCCGCCCAGTGCGGGCAGCGGCGTCGCGACGGCGTAGCCGACGCCGAAATATGCGGCGATCGCTGCGGCCCGCCGGCCGGGCGGGAACACCGCGTTGGTGATCGCGAGCGACAGGCCGATCAGGAACGCCAGTGTGATGCCGACGCCTGCACGGGCGACCATCAACACCGCGGGCATCGGCGCGGCAGCGGCGAGCGCGCTGAACACGATCGCGCCGGCCAGTCCGATCAGGTACATCCGGCGCATGCCGTACAGGTCGCCCAGCGCGCCGGCGCTGAGCACGGCGGCCGCCATGGTCAGGGTGGCGAGGCTGGCGACGAAGGTGGCAGTCGTTCCGGTGATGTGCAGGCCACTGGAGACGACCTGCAGGTTGGCCGAAAGGATCGTCGGGTCGCCGATGGAGATGGCATAGCCGAGCCCCATAGAGGCGACCGTCATTGCGGCCGCCAGGCCCGAGACGTACTGGTGCTGACCTTCGGTAGCAGCACCCGTCGTCACTCGGTGGATGCTACTGGCACTTCAGCGCCGCGCGAGCTGCATCCGCGGGGTGAGAATGTCGCCGGTGACGCTGCCATTGCTGAGATAGAAGGGCACGAACAGCCGATGCGTGAAACTCCACTCGCCGTCGATGCGAGCCACGTCGTCGTAGTAGATGCCGTATGTGTCGATGTTGATCGGTGTGCCGGCATCGCCGAGCTCGCCGGCCATCGCGATCACGCCTCGGTTCATCTCGTGAATCGTCGTCGTCGCCGTGGCGTCATCGGCGCCGGTGAGGGTGACGACGGACGAGTGCGGTGTCTGGATCAACAGGTCGTACGTCGTGGTTGCCCGGAGGGTTTCCAGAAACGCCTCGCGACTTTCGAAGCGCAGGCCGAGAACCGGGCTCTCCCACACAGCATCAGGCGTGAACACCGACTCGCACTGTGTCCAGTCTGCTCTCGTCACTGCATCGGAATAGCGGTAGATCAGATCCTGGATCGCTATTCGGTCCAAATATTGGCGCACATCGCTCTCCATGGGCGAAGACTAGGGCGGCCTCGCTCGGTCAGGGGACGACTGTTCAAACTGCCCGACTGTCAGCGACAAATTCGCTCATTGATTAGCCACCGCACGGTTCGAGCGACAAATTCGCTCAGAGCTGGGCACTTCGGAAAGTGGTAAAGCAGCAAGCAAGGTTTTGCAGATCGAGCAGACGGGATGCGGTTCTTCGCTACGCTCCCGATGTCAGACCACATTGTGAATCGGGAAGAAACCAGCATGAGCGAGCGTTCGATCGCCCGCGAGAAGGAGGCCGCCCGGATGAAGGAACAAGACGCTGACGTCCGCGTGCTCCGCGAATTCGACAACTTCGCGAAGTTCTCCGACGACGACCTGAAGCGTGTCGTCAGGGCAGCGCATCGCACCTCGACGTCGGGGCCGTGGCCCCTGATCCGCGAACAGACGGTGTCGGACGCCTGCTACATCCTGCTCAGCGGAGAGGCCGGGGTGTACGTCGGCTCGGACCACATCGCCACGGTCGGGCCTGGTGAGGTGATCGGCGAATCCGCGCTCAAACGCGGCAAATTGCGTGGGGCGACCGTGACGACGACGGGACGAGCCGAGGTGTTGCATATCGATCGCGACGATCTCCACCGCCTGCTCGACGACATTCCGGCGCTGCGGGAACTCATCGATGCGACGGTGGCGCGACGCGTCCCTGGCGCTGCGGCGGGCGGCTGAGCTTCTCGCCTGAAGGCGGTCGAGTTTCACAGCCAGCCGGTTGTCCGCGAATCGGCAGATCCACTCCATACGATTGCGGCGACGAGGCGCGCAGTAAGCGCCGACGCCCGACGGCGGAGGCTGGGCTGTGCGCATACTCTTTCGGTCTGCCGTCGGTGGTTATCTGGACACCGGCTCGGGCGCCGATGAATCGAAGGGCTGCCGCCGACGAAATCGGACTGGCCGCCGTCGGACATCAGCACCGGCGGCCTCGTCGCCGAGTCCGACAACGGCGGCACGGCAAGTCCAAGGCGCCCCCGATAGTGATGCCGAGCGGGCAGACGCCTGCGCCTGCGGACGACGCCGCCGAGGGCCGTACGTCCACGTCGACAACGCCCACGCCGATCGTCCCGACGGGTGGATAGTTTGCTTCGCAAATAAATTGCGCCAGCAAATTGAAATAACTGCAAAGCAGCCTGTTAGCTTACTGCGAGCCCGCTGTTAGCCTCGGGATTTAATAGCGCACAAATTGTCCAAAGTGCTCATTTGTGCAGCGAATCAGCGAATACTCAGCCGGCATACAACTAGCCCGTAGCGACCACAGCGATTTCATGAATTGGTGCTCCGAAAAGCACGGCCGCTCAGGCGCCTGATCGCTCGCACTGAGAGTGCGACCCACTCGGGCCGCACCTGAGAAAGGACAGCGTCATGACGAGCAACACCACCTTCCACCTGCGTCTGCAAGCAAGCGCGGGCGCGGCTCTCCTCGTTGGCGCAGGTGTCGCCGGTGTCCTCGGCACAGCGGGGACAGCCAACGCGGCCGACGCGTATGTGGCTGTCTCCGTTGGCCTTGCCAACGACAACCCACCCGTTCAAACAATCGGCGGCATGGCCATCGGCCCCGACGAAAACCAGGCCAGGATCGACTCGCTGTCGAACTGTCAGAACAACGGCGGCAACCATTGCGTATACGAAATGGGCGCAAAGAACTCGTGCGCCGCAGCGGCGGCCAACGACGCCGGGGAAATCGAGGCGGCGTCGGACCCGTCGGTTCAAACCGCGGAGAGCAACGCGAAGAGCAAATTGCAGAGTCAGCAGGGCGCCCATGTCGTGGTGTCGGGCTGCTCGAACGGGCAGGTTCAGCCGCCGCAATCGCCGTCACCCCCGCCACCGGCGCCGCTGCAGGGGCCGACGGTGTCGTTCAAGAACATCGTCGGCGGCCGGGAGGCCGACATCACCGATCGCAGCGGCGTCTCGTCGCAATGCACGTACGCGACCGACAATTTCAACCGCAGCTTCGCGCTGCAGGCTAACTCGACCTATCAGCTCAAGATCGTTCCTGCGATACCGCAACTCAAGAATTGGACCATCACCATCACGTGCGACAACGGCACCAGCACCACGGCCACCGACTATTTCTGAGCAGGCGGCTCAGCACGGAGCTTCGATGGTGAACGGCAAGCTCTGTGATTGACCCGGATGGGCCGGATCGGACACGACCGCCGTGCCGGTGATCTTGTAGGCACTGCTCCCGTTCGCAGTGGCCTCGGCCTTGCCGTCAGTGCCCCCGACGATGCCGTTGATGCCGCCGATGTTCTCCATGTTGACGGTCCTGACGACCGGCTGGGACCCGCCGAGTTGTAGCAGAGCCCGTGCGCTTCCTGGGGTGGCGACGGCCTTGATCGTCAGCTGCTCCTCGACCTGGGTGCACGTCACAGATTGCGTCTGTGAGGACTTGTCTCCGATGGTGATTCGCCCGGAATGTTCGGAGGGCTCATTCGGTGCTGTCCCGAGCATGCCGCATCCCGCGGCGACGACGACTGCCGTCAACGCGGTTGCCAGGCCAAACAATTGGTTTCGCACCGAACACCTCTCCTTGGCCAAGGGATTACCCACAACGAGGCGCGATATATACCTACTGGCGTAAAGCCTGGTCGTCACGCGGCGCCTCGTGGCTCACATCACAGAATGAGCGAACACCAATGCGCGTATGAGACGATGACCCCAACCCACGCCGGCGTGACGCATCCGCCGCGTACCAACGTAAACCCGCTTATGGAGTTCGATGTCTGCCAAACGTTTTCCTGCGGTTATGTCGTGGCCACGCGCCCTGGCCTGGGCGATCGCCGCGGTCGTTCTCGGTGTCGTCGTGGGCGAGCTCACCGCCATGCTGATCTTCGCGGGCTCTATCGACCGTCGACTCGACCAGCAGGCCGTGCGTAGTGCAGACGCGGCGCCCGCGGTGGCGGCCGCGTCGGTCGACCTCGCGCAGACGAGCCAGGCGCGCACTGCTCTCGACGACGCTGTAGCCGAGGCGAGCCGGCACCGCGATGAGGCGCTGGTCGTCGCGCGCTGCGAGTTCAACCCGTCGCCGCCCTGCCCGCAGACGCACATCACCGGAGTTCCGGGTGCCGGACCCGAAAACCGCACGGCGGACACGTTTCTCGCGGACACGCAACGGCAGCTCGACAAGGCGGTCGCCGATCGTGACCGGCTCGCACCCGGACTGAATGCCGAGGTTGCCGCCGACGAGCAGGCGGTCGCGCAGGCGCGAGAGGCCGCGAACGCGAATGCGGATCGTGGGTTTGGCGCGCGGTGGGTGGCGATGAACGCGTACACGCTCGACAGTCCCGGCGCGACGGTGCTGCGTGCGCTGTTGACCGCTTTGTTCGTGTTGCTGTTTCTGTCGCCGTTGATCTTCAGGCTGTCGCGTGCCAAGACGACCGAGGATCGGCGCACGGCTGCACACGCCGAGCGTGAACGCGCGGATCTGGATGCCGATACCGCGATCGCGGTGAAGCGGGCCGAGGTGCGCGCGGCGATCGAAACGATGCGGGCCGACCAGGAGTTGACAAACGCACGCATGGAGATCGAGGCGCAGACCGAGATCGATCGCGAGCAGCAACGCCGTCGCGTCGAGGCGGCGCTCGAGGCGCCGACGCAGGTTGCTTCGGAGCGGGTCGTAGAGGCGGTCGCAGAGTTGCCTGCCTCGTCAGGGGTCGAAGAACCCTCGAACTTGCCCGTGTTGGCCGGCCCGTCGAACGAGGACAAGCGGCGTGGCTCCGCGCTGATCCCGACGGTGCCCGACGTGACGAAGGCCGCCGCACGCTGGATTCGTCCATTCATGCCGCCGATCGTTGCGAGCGCCATCGAGACGACGACCAGGCCGCTACGCGGCGCGCGGCAGGTCTTCGAGGAGACAGAGGAGATCCACTTCAGCCTCAAGCGACACCACAAGGTGAGTGTGACGTCCGAGGAGACCGACGAGTCTGAGGAGCAGCGGGCGGACGCGCCATCCGCTACCCCGGTCACGCAGGCGAAGGCGACGCGGATTGACCAGCCGCAACGGCAGCCGCGTACGGAGATCCGCACCGGCGGCGGACGTCGTGAATTGCCGTCGGCAGACTTTTAGAGCTGAATCGTCGAAAATCCGCGCCCGAGTCACTTCTGTCACTAGAGGCGGGCAGTGTTGTCCCGCAGCTTGCGATACCGGATGCGATATCACTTCCCGAGGACTGTCGGTGAGCCCGTCATAACGCAGCTGGACAGATCCCTGGACGTTTGCTGTACGGGAATAAATTCAAACGCTGCGAGGTCTGGCCGACTCGTGCGCCAGGGACCTCGCGATCATCGAACTGTTGCGGGCGGTGGCCGCGTTCATGGTTGCCCCGATCATCGCCCACATCGCCGACGCACTGCCCGGTGACCTGGCACAGGCATCACGCTGTGGGTTGGTTTCGGGTTGGCGATCGGCGCGCCGTGTTCGGGGTGGCGGTCACCTGCTGAGCGGGGCGCGACCGCAAACGCCGAACCTGGACGAATTCCTCGACGGCGAATCGCCCGCCTGGTATTCGCCGCTGCTGTTGGCCCGCATTCGGTCCGGGCTGCCGTCACCGGCCGCGGTCGAGCATGCTGAGGTCATGACGACTTCGGCGCACCGGGACGCCAGGACGTCGTTCGGGCCGGTGGTGTTCGCATACGACTGATCCGAGCTTGCGGCGTGCGCAATCAGACGAGCCGCATGCCAGCTGGCGCGACGGCGATCGGCGTTGGTGGTGTGCGTGTGGCAGCCGGTCGACGTCGGCTTCACGCCCATCGATACGAGGCACTTCGACGCCGGTCAGGCCACGGAGGTGCGAGTGGCTGACGAGAACACGACGGCCCGCGGCGCGTCGCTGGCGGCGAACGCGGGCTTCCTGGCCGACAGCATCGCGGTGGAGGCGGCGCCGACGTTGAGGGCATCGTCGAGGCGGCCGACGAGCACGATGCGAGCCTGATCGTGCTGGGACCTCACCGGCGCAGCGGGCTGCTGGGGCACCTGCAGGGCAGCGTGGCGACGGCGGTCATGGCCCACTCGACGACACCAGTCCTGGTCACTCCCGAGCGGCAACCGCGTCGCTGAAGAAGTCGAGTTCCAGCCGCATCGCTCGCCGGTAGACGCTGTGCACCGCGGGACTGTCATCGTCTCGGTCGTCGAGCAGTTTCTCCAGCTGGGCGGCCAGCGCCTCGAAGTCCGGGTCGGCGTACGTCCGCACCCACTCCGCGTACGGCCCTGCGGAATCGGCGTTCAGCGATGCGCCGAGAAAGGCGTAGAGCCGCATGCACGGGGTCATGGCCGCGAATATCACCGCCAACCCACTGGTCGCGGCGGTCGCCAGCAGGAACTCGGTGTAGGCGAGGGTGGCTCGCGTCGGCACGACGCCTGCCATGTCGATGCCCCAGCGCGCGACGTACGACGAGTGCAAGCCGAGTTCCTCCCGAACGCCGCCGAGCAGATCGGCCAGCGCGAGCAGCGTGGGCGTGTCGTTACTGCGTGCGAGGGCCAATGCGTATGCGCGAGCGAAGGATTCGAGGAAGAAGGCATCCTGGGTGACGTAGCCGGCGAAGTTCTCCCGGTCCAGGGAGCCATCGCCGAGACGGCGAATGAACGGGTGTGCGAGCGCCTCGGCGGCCAAGTCGCTGTTGTCGGACCACAAGCGTGCGGACAGCGTCATGCCAGCGCCATATCCCAGAACGCGATTTCGTGCGACAGCACATCGCCGACGAGTTCATCGTGCTCGTCCGGTGCGGCCAGTTCTCCGAGCGCGTCGACGTAGTCCGCGAACCCCGGCGTGGACCAGTGCTCCACGAATTCGCCGAACGGGGAGGACGCCGACGCGGCGGAGGTCCACGCGAGCAGGTACACCCGTTCGATCACCCACAGCGCCGTCACGGCAGCCTCATACGGCGCGGCTTCGAGTCGCTGCAGTAATTCGCGGTAGGCGAGCGTCGCCGACAATGCCGGCGACTTCAAGTCGAGCCGACGGCGAGCGGCTTGGTTTTCGAACCAGTCCAGTTCCGCAACAAGCGCCACGCATCCGCCGGCAATCACTGCCTGAGCAGCACGCGGCGCGCGTGCGAGCAGGCGGGCCTGGAAGGTCAGTAGGTCAGCGACGAACAGTGCGTCCTGCACAAGCCACCGATCGAACGGGGAGTCGGTGATGGTTCCGTCGCGCACCGCATCGAGAAAGGGATGTCGGGTGGCGGCGGTCCACAGCGAATCATGCACAGAATGAAGGGTAGTCACGGCGGTACGAGCACAGCGCGACAGAACACTTTTGCGATTGCCCGCCTCACAGCGACATTGTCGCTGGGCGCATAGGCACTCAATGCTCTGAGCGACAAATTCGCTCGAAGGTGGGCAGAACGACAAACAAGCCAGCGGCCGCGGTGCTTGGTCAGCCGTCGGTGTCGGGTTTCGACGGTGTCGCCTTCTCGCCGGTATCGTCCGGCTTCGACATCTGAATCGTCGGCTCGGATGCCCGTTCGCGGCGCTGGATGCGCAGCCCGGCGGTGGGCGCGGAGATCTCCTCCGTCGGTGGAGCGAGCACCGTCGTCGAATCCTCCCGTAGCCGAACAATTCTCGGCAATTGGTTGGCTTGCGAAGGCCGCGCGACTGTCGGTGGCGCGGAGGCCGACGGTTCAGGCGAGGATGAGGGAGGGGGCGCCGCGGTCCGGGCGTCGCGACGGCGAACAAGGTAGCCCGCCAGCGGGCCGGTGAACAGCATGGCGACCAACACGGCGAGGCTCAGCGCGCACACGGTCACGTCGAACGTGCTGGTGATCTGCTGGGCCAAATTGTTGCCGTAGACGGCGTCGGGCGACGCCTCGGCGTAACGCGGGGCGAGTGCGACGCCTATGGCCAGGTTCGCGACCGTGAAGACGAACAGCAATCCGCTGAACGCCGCGATGACGGTCAAAAGGGATTCGCCCCTGACGAGTTGGCGGTGCAGCCACCGTGCGATCAACCCGGTGATCAGGTTGAACGCCGTCATCGCGACGGTGTCGTACAGGGCGCGGGGGAGATCCAGTGACCAGGCGATCAGATAGTCGACGACGCGTAGCGCGGCCGCGGCGAACGCCCAGAAGGCGATGAGTGTCAGGCATTTCTGCGCGGCTGAGCGGTAGGCGCCCAACGTCGGCGGCTTGATCAGGAAGACGGCGTAGAGCGTCGTCGGCGCGACGATCGCGGCGGCAGCCGCCCAGAACAGGTAACCCTCGTATCCGATGGCGGCCGTCGAGGTGTTCTGGGCGATGCCGTGGAAAGCGTCGACGTCGCGGCCGATGGGAAGGATCCACACCAGCGTGGCCGCCAGCGCCCCCGCGGCGCCCAGCGCGGTGGTGGCCAGCCGGGCGGCGGCCGTCTTCTCGATGAGCCAGCGCGACGCGATGACCAACGCGATCATCGCCTCCGCGCCGTAGAGCAGCGTGGTGACGATGACGGCGACATCCCGGCCGCCGAAGTCGCCGTTCGTGACGAACAAATAGCGCAGTCGCCAGTACACGTTGAAAGCAACCGACAGCGTCGCGAGTGTGATCGATAGCGCACCCAGCACCCGTGCGGCGGCATACCAACGCCGAAAACCGTTGTCCTCGATAGTGATACTGGTGATCGGCGGTTGCGACGCCAGCAGCGCGCCTCCGACGCCCAGCAGCAGGCCGGGCCCGATCCCCGGCGGCACCAGGCCGGTTCCGCCGTTGCGCCAGGTCTGTGACAGCTGATACACGACGAAGCCGATTGCGACGACCAGGTAGGCGATGCTGAGCAGCAGCCGGATTCGGCTCGTCCGGCGGACATCCTGGTCTGCGGCGGTGAGCCGGAAGGGGCCGACGTGCGGCGCTAGCGCGGCGAGGACGGCGAGCACCGTGACGATGGTGACGACGGCGATGAGCAGGCCGTTGTGGCTAGGGACGCCGACACCGAAGTGAAGGTTCCACGGCAGAAGCAGAGCGAGGACGAGCAGCGCGACCGCGACTCCGTCGCGCACCGTGTTGGCGCGCGCGGGTACGTAGCCGACTCGGGGCGATCGCGCGACGACTGCCGCGGCCCTCGTCTCCACCACGGCGGTGTCGGGCGCGTCGTAACGCTGGTCGCTCAACCGACGATTCCTTTCCAGAGTGACGACTCGAGGCGATGCCACCCCAGCGTGCCACTTTTGCTTCCGTGCACAAGCGATTCGGGCGTCGGCTCGACCGTCGTCGAGGCGGTAGCTTGAGGATTTCGGATGAGGCAAGGAGTGAACTCGTGGACGTAGTCCTCGGGGTGGCGATGACCGGACGGGTGGCGCGTTTGGCGCTTATCGGTTCGTCCCCCTCGAGCGGCCAGGTGTTCGACGAGTACGCGCTCGACCTGACCGACGACGCGACGACCGACCTCTCCGACACCATCATCGGCACCTACCGTGGGGTGGCTGACTCGGGCAACCGGGTGGTCGCGACACGGCTCTGCCTGCCTGACCCGTCAGAGGCCGAGACCTTGCGCTTGACCGTGTCGAACGCGGGAGTGCAGAACGTCGAAGTGGTGACGGAGGCCGAGGCGGCCGCGACGCTTGCCCGCAGTTCCGGCGCGGACGCCGCGCTACTTCTGGCGGCCGACGACACCGTGTCGCTGACGGTGATCGGCCACGACGAGGAGCCCACCTCGGCGGTGGCGCCGATGCCCATCGGAACAGCAGGTGCTGCCGCAGCGTGTGCCGCTCTGCTGCAGCAGGTGCCTTCGGACGCCACCATCCGAATCATGTTGGTGGGCCAGCGATTGGATCTCGATTCGGTTGCGGCCGAACTGGTTTCGACGATGCCGGTGGAGGTGCCGCCGGATCCGGGCTTCGCGATCGCCCGGGGTGCCGCGCAGACCGCCGACGATGCCGGGTTCCCTGCGGGTGCGGCGACGCAGATGGC
>JBKPSU010000026.1:0-11210 GCA_046735135.1 Actinomycetota bacterium | reverse complement strand
CCGCCGCCGCCGATCCTCACGCCGCCGCCCTCGCCGGACGACACCGGAGTGCCGTCGGGCAGCGTCGCGGCGGTGTGGCCGCCGTTCCAACCGACGTTCAGGGCGCCCGGCTTGGAGCCGTACTGAAAGCCCCGCGCCTTGAGCGCGCTTTCGATATCGCCCGTGTCGAACCGGTCGCCGTAGACGGGACGGCCGGTCGCGGCGTTGGTGACAAACGACACCAGGCCGGAGCAGTCCGTTCCGCGGGCCGAATCCCCACCGGAGATGTAGGGGGTACCCGACAGCTGTTGCACGAGCGTCAACAGCGATGCCGTCGCAATAGCAAACATGCCGTCGGACAGTAACAGACGTGCAATTATGCCTTCAAAATCTGTGATCGCCTTCACAACTCGGTTATGCAGTGGGCGATTTCACTGTGTGCACTATTTGAACATTGTTGCAGCTCAATGCTTTTCAATAGCCATCCGCTATTAAGCTCTTTGTTGGACAATTGAATTCACCTGTGCCAGAAGAGGTTTGATCTTGTGCCACCGGCGACGCCCAAATTTTGCCTATCCTTATCTACCGCCGAGTTGGCAAACATCGCGCAAGCCTGCAGATTCAGCAAATAACGGCCTCCGACCACCGATATGCAACTGAACGGCTGCATGTTCGGCTCATGCAGCCACTCGGCTGCGTATTATGGCGGAATGTCCGAGAGCGACGATGTCCTCAGGGCGCTGGCCGACCCGAGCCGACGCGTCCTCCTCGAGCGCCTGAATCAGCAAGACGGACAGAGCCTTCGGGAGATGTGTGAGGCGTTGTCCATGGCGCGGCAGTCGGTGAGCAAGCACCTGGCCGTCCTCGAGAACGCCAAGCTGGTCATCGCCGAGCGGCGGGGGCGGGAGAAGCTGCACTTCCTCAACGCGGCCCCGATCCGGGCGATCGCGCAGAGATGGATCGAGCGGTACGGACCCGCGCCGCACACCCAATGGGCGGACTGGCACGACACGGTGACTCAGCCGTAGGCGAGTAGTAACGGAATCTGCTGCTCTGCGCTCGTGAGCGAGCCGTGGTGGCCGACCAACGACGACTCCAGCGGTTCCACCGTGCGCCGAACCATCGTGGCCGAGCCTCGGGCTGCCGCGACGACATCGCCGATCCGCCCCCTGACGTCGTCGCGCACCGAATCACCGAACCACCCCGCGGCGATCGCTTCATCACGCGACACCACCCACGCCCGGCCTGCGAGCGACTCGCGCCACGCGGCGAGCACCGCGTCGGCCGCGCCGTCCTCGACATAGACGTGCCGCGCGCGTGGTTCGCCGCCGATGGCGGCCACCCCGTCGAGCAGTTGTGCGCGGTCGTCGATGTCCAGCGCCTCGTCGGGCTCGGCCACCACCATGCCGTGGTCGGCCACGATCGCGAGAAGACCGCCCGGCGGAAGGCCCTCCACCAGGGACTCGACCAGTCGGTCGACCTCCCGCAACTGCATCCGCCATGCCGGAGAACCGGGACCGTATATATGGCCGAGCAGATCCACCTCGCCGTGGTAGCCGTAGCAGAAACCGCCGTCGGCGACTGCGGTCCGAACTCCCGCGGCAAGGTCGCCGAGCGCCTGAACGCCGACATAGCGGCCGCCGCGGAGGACGGCACGGGTAAGGCCGGAACCGGTGAACTCCGCGCCGGAGACGACGCTGACCGCGACGCCGGCCGACGCCGCCTGTTCGAACGTTGTCGCAAGGGGCTGCACCTGTTCGGGCGGCGCGGCGTCACGCAGGTCGTCTCCCCAGGGGTGCCGGCGCCACCGCAGCGTGTTGACGACGCCGACGCCAGGCAGCCGAAAGGACAAGCCGACCATTCCGTGCTGGCCCGACCGGCAGCCGGTGCCGACCGCCGCAAGTCCGGCGACCGTCGTCGACGGGAATCCGGCCTGCAGCGTTCGGCCACGCAGCTCGGCCATCACCGGGGCGTCGTCGGCGTGGGCGTCGAGCAACTCCGCACCCAGCCCGTCGATCAGCAGCACGCACGCACCCCGCACCTCAGCGGCCAGCTCGATACGGTCATCGAAGGCCGCCACCCCCATCGCCGCCAGCACGGACGGCACCACATCGGCCAGATGAGGAGTGTGCGGGTTTGGCCGCGGCAGGTCCACATCGCGAGACTGCCATACTCTTTCCGCTATGCCGCTGTGGACAAGGATGGCCGGCATCGGGCTCACGCTGCTGCTCGGTGCGTGTGCCCCGTCGGGATCGATGGCGGAGCCGACGCAAGCCGCCGGGAGCGAGATCCTCGCGGCGCCCTCCGCCCAGATGGCCAGCAGTCCCGCTCCGGACGACGAGAGCTTCTCCATAGGTCCCGCCGCCACCGACACCGTCGGCGGCTACCTTCCCGACGGTCGGACCGTGTCGCCGTTCGACGTCGACAATCCCGTCATCGGGTGGATCGACCCGACGCTGGTGACGGCGATACAGAATGCCGCCCGCGGCGCGGCGTCCGACGGAATCGACATGCAGATCACGTCGGGCTGGCGCACGAAGGGGTTTCAGCAGCGGCTGTTCAACGACGCGGTGCGCACATACGGAAGCAAGGACATCGCCCAGCAGTACGTCGCATCCCCTGAGACCTCCCGCCACGTCCAGGGCAAGGCCGTCGACGTTGGCCCTGCCGAAGCGGATAAGTGGCTGATCAGCACCGGTTCTCGGTTCGGCCTGTGCCAGATCTATGCGAACGAGATATGGCACTTCGAGCTGGCGGCCGATCACGGCGGCCAGTGCCCGCCGCTGTTGCCCAACGCCGCGGGTTGACGTTGACCGGGCCTACGTACCACCAGCTGCACCATCTGCACATGCCGGGGGAGGAAACTCGCTGGTCGCTTCGACTACTTGTTCGAGCCCCTCGAGGCCGACGAGTCCGATGACGACCCTGCAAACTGCGAAAGTCCCGACGCAGCCCGTCGATTCTTCGTTCGAACCGACTCCACTGTCGACTACCGTCCCGATCATGACACCCCCACCCGGCCCCGTACCACCGCCCGAACCCTCAGCGACAGACACACCAACCGAGTCACCGCAGACCATCGGGGCGCCTCCCAGCCGACAGAGCGCACCGCAGTCGCTGCCGACGACCGCACCGCGCGAACCCGAAGCCCACGTGACGAATTCGCCGACCACGCGCGCGCCGATGAGTGGGGCCACCCAAACGCGTACACCCTTTCCGAACGGGCCCAACGGCGGCGATCTGATTCCCGGAGTCGGCCTGCCGGAGCCGCTATGACGAACGCTCGGGAGACATACGACAGGCTGCGCGCGTCCCACGTGAAGGCCGTGCAGGCCGCTCTCGATGATCACGTCGGCCGACTCGACTGGCCGCGTGAACAGATCGAGCACCACCAGACCGAGCGGTTGCGGTCGTTGCTCGCGTACGCACGCGAACGGTCACCGTTTCACGCCCGTCGGCTCGGCGGCATCGATCCCTCCGCGGCGACGGCGGCGGACCTGGCCTCTGTTCCGATGATGACGAAGGCGGAGGCGCAGGACGAATGGGATGCCATCGTCACCGTTCCCGACCTGACTCGCGGCCGCGCCGAACAGACTCTTGCTGAGCAGCAATGGTTTTCGTACACGCCCAACGATCAGCAGATCTTCAGCTCCGGCGGCTCCAGTGGCGTGCGCGGCGTCTACGTGTGGGACTGGAATTTCTATGTGACGATTGCCTGCCTTGCGTGGCGGTTGCAGGCGCGCGAAGAACGGCGCGAACCGCGGTCGCCCGTCAAGCTGGCAGTCCTAGCGGCGGGCGTGCCGCCGCACGCCAGCACGCCGCTGTTCGACGTGCCGACGTCACCGGGCATGAAAACCGTTGTGATACCGGCGGGAGCACCGATCGACGACACCCTCGCGACGGTGGGGGATGTCGATCCCACCCACCTCGTCGGGTACGCCTCCGTGGTCGGCCAGGTTGCCCGCGCTTGCCTTGACGGCCGGCTCGACATCCACCCGGTGCGGGTGAGCACGAACTCCGAGCCGCTGCTCGACGAAGATCGCGAAGCCATTCGGCTGGCGTGGGACGCCCCGGTGCACAACCTCTGGGGATCGACCGAGATCGGCGTGCAGGCCGTCGGCTGCGCGCGCGGAGAGGGTCTGCACGTCTGCGAGGACGAGGTGGTGCTCGAACGTGTCGACGAGAATGGCGCGCCCGTCGGACCGGATGAGCCTGCGGTCCGAACGCTGGCCACCGGGCTCGCCAACCGCACATTTCCGTTCATTCGGTATGACCTTGGTGATCAAGTGAATTGGCTGCCGGGGGTGTGCAGTTGTGGAAGCGCATTCGCGCGGGTGGCCGACATCGGCGGCCGACGTGACGACGATTTCCGGTACGAAGCTGCCACGATTCCCGCGAGCCTGTTCCGCCACGTGCTAGGTACCGATCCCAAGGTGTCCGAGTACCAGGTGCACCAAACCGCCTGCGGCGCCGATGTTCTCGTGGTCGGCAGCCCAGACCTGGACGCCCTGACGTCCTCGCTGGCCGCCGCGCTGCGCAAGCACGGGCTGCCGGATCCCGACGTCGCCATCCACGGGGTCGAGAGGTTGCAACGCCACGAGTCGACCGGGAAGCTGAAACGTTTCATCCCACTGGGCTAGTCGCGCGCGAAACCCTTGCACCGCATCAGGAAATCGGCAAGGAATCCGTCATGGGGGATACCGGGCGCGGTGTAGTAGGTGGGGTACCGACCGCTGTAGACGTTGGTGACGCCGGGCTCGGCGACCAGGCGGTCGATCAGATCGCCGTCACCGGTGATGGCGTTGACGACCAACGAGCCACGAAGCGGCGCGAGTCCGTCTTCCCGCGACCACGCGGACACCCACACGCAGGGAAACGGCAGCTCGACGTTGAGCACATCAACGTCTGGATGTGAAAGCAGGTGCACGGCCGGTCGTAAAGCGGCATGGCCGTCGCCGAGGTCTGCGACGATCCGATCGGCGCCGAGCACCGGTGTGGTCGAGGCTGCCTTCGTCGTGACATAGTCGGCCAGCGCCTGCGCCTTGGCCAACGGTTGGGTGGGCAGCACCGCGCGTTCGTCCGTAATCGGTAGCGGGACAAGAGTCGCGAGCCGGTCGGCGATCGCATGTGCCAACTCCGTGGCATCACGCCCCTCACAGAGAACCGCCGTCGTGTTGACACACGCCATCCCGCCCAGGTGCGCGATCGAGTCGACGATCACGTCCAGGTAATCGCGCCAGTCCCGGTCCTCGGTGATGAGGATCTTGGTTCGCCCGGGCCCGTTGACGAACACCGTCGGGTCGTCGGCGTACTTGTCGACGATGTCCTGGCCGCCGTAGACCGTCGCAAGGTCCGCGCTACCGATCAGCTCATCGGCGCCTGCGTGGTCCGTTGGCAGAAACAACACGTCGTGATCGCGAAAACCGCTCTGCCGCAGGGCACACACCAACCGGTGCCCGGTGAACGGCTCGCGTCGTGAGGGCCGGACGGCGACGCGGTAGCCCAACGCGAGCGCTTGCGGCCACAGCGCGTGCACACCGGGCGCGTTCCCCGAAGCATGCACGGCGAACACGTCGCCCCGGCGGGCCCACACGGCGCCACCGGCTGGACGCGCATCGCGCCAGTCGACGGTGGTTCCCGAAGGGCAGGCCGGGCGAACCGCATCGAATGCGGCGGCCAGGCCTCCGGCAACCTCGTTGGCGCCGTGCCGGGCCGATGAGATCGGCAGGCCTGCAACCCGGCTGGCCAGTTGCACGTACGCCTCGAAGTCCAGCCCACAGATCACGGCGTTCCGGAACACTTCTGCCGCTTCTGCCAACGCCGCCTCGCGATGCGGTACCGGGGGCGGTTGGACCTTCCGCTGCGCGTTCAACGCACGCGCCACATACAGTTTCGGCGCGATGGTGAGTTCGGCGACCGGCACGCCCGCGGTGTCGGCGATCATCTCCCGGTTGCGGGAGCGGTACTCGCCGGCCGGCCCGAGGGCGTCGATCGCGATCAATACACGCCCTCGACGACGGCCTCGCCCTCGAACGTCTCGACCGGCCTTACCTCGCTGACGGAGTCGCCGATCTGACCGTCGGGTCCTGCCAACCGGATCGCGCTGTCGCGTTCGAGGTTGTTGGGAATGAACATGCCCTTGCTGATGTGGTTCATCACCACCTGGCCGCGCGCACCGTATGGCACCGTCTCGCCCGTCTGGGGATCGACGACCCGGAAGACTACATAAGGTGTCCTCGGGTCGAAAGCGAAAGCACCGGAATCGGTTTCCCGCGTGGTCGCCTGCGACAGAACCATCGTGCTACCGAATGCCATCGTGATCGTCGTCGCTGGAAAGATGTCGCGGAGCACGTCCAGCGTGTCGACGTCCATGTGTGCGCCGCTGAGCAGAAGCCATCGGATCTTCTCGTTGACCAGGTCGAAGTCGGCGTCGTTACGTGCGATGGCCTCCAACAGCGGCGGGGTGGCGTGCATGTTCACCACGCTCTGGCTGCGCAGGATCCATCTGGCCTGCTGGAGCACATGCTCGAGGTAGGCGGCGACCTCGGCGGCCGCATTGCGGGCGACTAGCTTCTTCACCCATCGCGGATCCAGATCGATCGGGTGGAACACCGACCCGAGGCGCTCACTGATCCGCCGGGAGAAATAGCTCACGCCGTGCGGGCCGCTCGGCATGAGGCACAGGAAACCGCCGCCGGGCACGAAGCCGCCGGTGGTGAAGTCCTCGGTCTGCCATTCGACGACCTGCTCCACCCAGTCCGGCAGTTGGGCAGTCCGTTTCGGCGCTCCAGTGGTGCCGCCCGACTCGAAGATCTGCGGAACCGGCGGCGGCGATCCGTACCCGCGTGGGACCAGGTCCTCCACGGGCACACTGCGCAACTCGTTGACCACATTGGGAAACCGTCGCAGGTCGTCGAACGTGTTGATGTCGGCCAGGGGGTCGAATTCGAGATCCTTGGCCGCCCGCAACCAGAACGCCGACCCCGTGTCCGCGCCGAAGTGCCACGCGACCGCGGCGCGCAGGTACGCCTCCGCGTCGTCGACCGGCGCCGCGCGCGGCACGTCGAGCAGCGAGAAATCCACGTCGGACACATGCCGATCCTGTCGCACGCCGGACAAGTGGGGCAATCATCGAGGCCGAACATTTGCCGGGTGTTCACCGCTAGCGTGTAGATATCGAAGACGACCGGCGGAAGGGGAGCACGTCCATGCCCGAGGAACTGACGGGTCAAGCGAAGCTGTTCGACGCGCTGACGACGAAGGGCACCGCCTTCACCCGTGACGAGCGCCTCGAATACGGACTCCTGGGTCTGCTGCCGACCGCGGAGAAGACGCTCGACCAGCAGGTCGAGCACTGCTGGCACGAGTTCTCAACGCGCCGTGACGATCTCGACAAGCACATTTACCTCAGAGCGCTGCAGGACCGTAACGAGACGCTGTTCTATCGAGTTTTGCGCGAACACATCACCGAGACGATGCCGATCGTGTACACGCCGACGGTGGGGGTGGCCTGCCAACGCTTCAGCAAGATCTACCGGCGCCCGCGCGGGCTGTTCGTGTCCTACCCGGACAGGGACCGGCTCGCCGAGGTGATCAACAACCGGCCGCACCGCAATCCGGACGTGATCGTGGTGACCGACGGGCAGCGCATCCTCGGCCTTGGCGATCAGGGGATCGGCGGCATGGGCATCCCGATCGGGAAGCTCTCGCTCTACACCCTGATCGGCGGCATCGACCCGGCGCGCACCCTGCCGATCGTGCTCGATGTGGGCACCGACAACGTCGAGCTGCTCGAGGACGAGCAATACCTCGGTTGGCGCCATCGCAGGATCGACGACGACGAGTACTACGCGTTCATCGACCAGTTCGTGAACACCGTGCGCGAGCAGCTGCCCAATGTGCTTCTGCAGTGGGAGGATTTCGCCACCGTGCACGCGTTTCCGATCCTCGAGCGCTACCGCGACAAGCTGCTCACATTCAACGACGACATTCAGGGCACGGCGGCTGTGGCAGTGGGCGCGTTGCACGGCGCATCGAAGGTCGCGGGCCGGCCGGTGTCGCAACAGCAGGTCGTGATGCTGGGTGCCGGCTCGGCAGGCATCGGTGTCCTCGACATGGTGGCCCGCGAGATGATGGCGAAGGGCCTGTCGGAAAAGGAGGCGGCCGACCGGATCTGGGTGGTCGACGTCGTGGGTCTGCTCACCGACGACCGCACGGACCTGTCTGCGGGGCAGCGCAGGTTCGCCAAGCCGGCGAGTACCGTCGCCGTTTGGGGCCTCTCCGGCCACGCGCAGCTGGCAGACGTCGTGCACCACGTCGACGTCGGTGTGTTGATGGGATTATCCACCGCGGCAGGAGCTTTCACCGAGGCCATTGTCCGCGAGCTCGCAAGCAAGACCGAGCGTCCGATCATCTTTCCGCTCTCGAATCCGACCAGCCACGCCGAGGCGCATCCGGCGGAACTGGACGCGTGGACGTCGGGCCGCGCACTGATCGCGACGGGTTCGCCATTTGCACCGTTGCGCCGTGATGGCAGAGAGATGCCGGTCGCCCAGTGCAACAACGTCTACATCTTCCCCGCGATTGGGCTGGCCGTCACCGCGGCCGAGGCGACCCGGGTGACCGACAACATGATGCGGGCGGCCGCCACCACCCTCGGTGATGCGTCGCCTGCACTGTCCGACCCGGACCTGCCTCTGTTGCCCGCGTGGTCGGATGTGCCCGATGTCGCCATCCGGATCGCACACGCGGTCGGCTGTCAGGCGGTGGCCGACGGTGTCGCGCCGCAACGCAGCGATGAGCAGATCGCAGAGCGGATCGAACAGGTCCGCTGGACGCCCGAATATCGTGCGTAGCGCGGCCTATCGCTCTCGCGAGTAGCGCTGAACGAATCGACGGAGGATCGTCGGCGGATATTCGATATGTCGTTGCCGTGCCGCGGCTTTCAGCGATTCAGCGGACTCGGGTTCGAAATAGCCGTGGTTCTTGTAGACGTCGATCCTGGTCAGGATGCCTTCGAGGTCCAACTCGGGGTGGAACTGGGTGGCATAGGTGTTCGCGCCGACCCGGAATGCCTGAATAGGACAGTCGGGTGAGGACGCAAGGCATACTGCATCCGCGGGAAGCGAACTGGCCGCCTCCTTGTGACCGCCGAACGCGTCGAACACGTCGGGCAATTCGGCGAACAGCGGCTCCGCACGGCCCGCCTCGGTCAGTGTGACCGTGACTGCGGCCACCGGCTCGGGGTAGCTGCGGTCGACGGTGGCACCGATGACGGTGCCGAGCATGCCTACGCCGTAACAACATCCGAGAAACGGAAAGTCCCGCTCGACAATTCGTTCGATGAGAGAGCGCAACTCGGATTCGGCCCGCCGCTGCGTCGTGCTCTTCGAATCCTCCGGATCACTGGCGTTGTAGGGTCCACCGCCCAGGATGATGCCCGACCAGTCGTCGAGGTCGATATTCCCTAACGGCCTGTGCGTGAGGCGGATTCGGTGCATGCCGGTCCCGTCGAGTCCGGCGAAGCGCATCATCGCCTGGTACTCGTCGTCGGCCGCGGCATCCTCGCCGCGGATCGAGAGGAGGAGAAACGGCGTGTGGTCGGCGTCTGTCGTCATTCGTTCCCGCAGAGAAGAGGTCAGCAGAATCCGAAGCAGCCGTGGCGGCGGGGTTTTTCACCGGGCGCGTCGCCCGGGGTGTTCGAGTCGCTGCCGGGCACCGGCTTCGGCACCGGTGCGACGCTCATCGGCGCCCGGGTGACGTCGACTCTGGGCTTTTCGCTCCGGGATGGCTCGCTGTAGCGCGGCTGGTACTGCCGCTGCGGTGCCGAATAGGTGGGCTGCGCAGACGGCTGCGGAGGTGGAGGCGGAGGCGGTGGCGGAGGCGGGGGCGCCGGTGGCGCAACCGGGGCGCTCACCGCGGTGGGTTGAGCAGTGGTCGGTGCGGGCGGGGCGCTGGTCGACTCATCCGCTGATCGCTCTGCTGTGGTGGTCGGACTGCGCAGCACCAGCCACCCGGCGCAGAGGACGGCGGCGACCACCGCGGCCACCAGCACGACCGCGGCCGGCTTCGTGCAGTACCAGCGGTCGTGCTCGACCATCGCGAAGTCGAGATGTGGCGCAACGTATGGCGCGACGACTGGGCGTGCGCGCAGCGGCCGCGGTTCGACCGGCGGTGGCACGTCGGCTCTTTCGCCCCATCGATAGTCGTCGGGCGGCGGCGCAGATATGAGATCGGGGTCCTCGACCTCGTCGACGTGCCCGGGTACGAGGTCGTAGACGTCCGCGCGCTCGGCAGCCTCCTCGACGATGTCGGCCTGCGGTTCGTCGTCGACCGGCGGGACGACGTCTTCGACCGCAATTACCGGTATCGGCTCGGTTCTCGGCTCGGGGTCATATGCCTCGCCTGTGTCGACGAGGTCGGGCCGCTTGTACTCGAAGTCCCGATCCGCGGGGCCGCCGGGTTGGGCCGCCGTATCCGGTCGGTTAGCCAACGACGTGAGCAGGGCCTGATCGGCTGCCCGGCGAAGAACGCGACGTTCCATCAGCCGATTTACACGCCCCACACAGACAACCCTATAGGGGTCCCAAGGGCGGCGTGTGCGCCGATATCGAGACCGCTTGGTCTGCCTGCTCACCTCTCGCGAGCCGACGTCACTGCGCCATCAGCCGCGGAGTTTCTTGCATAAGCAACCTTCACACCGGCGGTCAGCTAATTCTCAACGCTCGCCCCCAAAGCGCTCACCTTGTGCCCTGTTGTGCGATTTCTACGTCGAAGTTACTTAGCCGGGCGACGTTGTGCCAGCTTAGGGCCTCTTCTCGGAAAATTCTGTGAAAGTTTCTTATTGATCTTGAGAAGTGCTGGGTACTCACCGCCCGACGATGGCGGCACTGTGGAGGTTGGCGTCGAACCGACGTTGGCGGCGACGCTGGCGCTGATTGGCGCCGCGCGATGGCGCTGGCCGCCACCGCACCAGCGATCGGAGCCGCCAGGTGGCGTCGAGGTCGACGTCGACGTTCACGTTGAGCAGCGGACCCTCGAGAGTGGCCAGATCTCCGACCAAACCCTAAATGCCAGTGCAACCGCATATGCCGGAGCCACCGTCGGCGGCGGCGGCGGTTTCATCACAGCCGCGACGCCCACCACCAAAGCCGACCAGGGCTGGGTCTTCCCGGTGGACAAGCCGCTGGCCCCGGAGGAGGGCGACACCCAGGCGTTGGCGGTGAACACCA
>JBKPSU010000025.1:0-44504 GCA_046735135.1 Actinomycetota bacterium | reverse complement strand
CCCGCTGGGCGTCAGGCCGCCGCTGCTGACAACAGCGACGCGGGCGTCCTTCACCTGGCGGTCGCCGCCCTCGCCGCGCAGCTGGGCGACGGCCTCGTGGATCAGGCCCATGCCGTGCGTGCGCCCGTGCGACAGCTGGCCGCCGTGGGTGTTCAGCGGAATGACGCCGTCGCGGGCTATCGCCGCACCGCCGTCGATGAAGTCCTTCGCCTCGCCGATGCCGCAGAAGCCGAGACCCTCCAGCCACGACAGGCAGTTGAACGTGAAGCCGTCGTAAAGCTCGGCGACGTCGACGTCCTTGGGCCGCAGCGATGTTCGCGTCCACATATGCGCGGACTGGCCGAGCACCTGCGGCTCGTGCGTCATTGTCGTCTGGTCCCAGTCGGTGCGCTCCACGATCTGGGTGCCGACGGCCTCGAACAGCACCGGTTTGTTCGGCATGTCCCTTGCGTGGTCGACAGCCGAGACCACCACCGCGATCGCGCCGTCGCACGGCACGTCGCAGTCGTACAGCCCGAACGGTGTGGTGATCATTCTCGCGCCCAGGTAGTCGTCCATCGTCATGGGGTGGCGGTAGATCGCCGTCGGGTTCAGCGCCGCATTGGCCCTCTGGTTCAGCGCAATCCAGCCGAGCGTTTCCCTCGTGGTGCCGTAGCGGGCGAAGTGGCGCTGGGCGTTCAACGCGAGCGTGTGTGCCGCCGACGTCGCGCCGAAGGGCACCTGCCAGCTCGCCGTGCGTGCGCCGCCCGGCGGCGACATCTTGCCTTCCTTCATCAGCTGCTGGAAGGTGGCCTCCCACAATGTCCGGAAGCACAGCACGTGGCGGGCCATCCCGGTGGCGATGGCCATCACCGCCGCGATCAGCGAGCCGCCAGGGCCAAACGTGTCCATTCCGCCGTTGATCCACGCAGGCCGCAGACCCAGCGCACCCTCGAGCGCGCTGACCCCGCCTTCGCCCATGCCCGCGATGTCGAGGCCCGGATACGTTGACAGCCCGTCGATGTCGTCGAACGTCAGGCCAGCGTCGGCCACCGCCTGTTCGCACGCGTCGATGGTCAGCGACAGCGGCGGCACCATCTGCCGCCTGCCGATCTTGGACATGCCGATCCCGGTGATCGCCGCCGCGTCCTCGAACTTTTCCTCGGTCAGCATCGGGCTGACGTGCTTGCCGAAGTCCTGCGGTGCGATCTCGTCGACGGCCTGCGGGCCGGTCTTCTTCTCGGCTGTCGGCTTGAACACCGGAAGCCACACGGGGCCGACCTTGTCCTCGGCCTTCTCGAACTGGACCGTGACCGTCTGCCCGAGCTCGAGCTCATCTGGTTCGCACTCAACGATGTTGGTGGTCAACCGAACCCGCGGGTCCTCGACGATCGCGACCTGCGCGACCACATACGGCGGCGGGAGATCGGGAAAGCCGAAGCGGTGGTTGACCGTGAACGCCGACAGGGTGGCTTCGCCGGAGACGTCGCGCACGCCCATGTTGCGACTGCGGCAATACCGGCACACGGGCTGCGGCGGGTGGATCAGCGCGTCGCAGTCTTGACATTCCTGGATCCGCAGCACCCCGTCGGCGCCTGCGGTCCAGAAGAATTCGTTCTGCGCGTTGACTTCTGGAAGGGGTCTGGTCACCGGACGAATTCCGAAATCGCTTCGCTGTCTTCGGTTTTTGGGTCTGGCTCGGGCAAGTCGCGAACTTCGCGATGCGCGGTGCCGTCAGACGATGGCGGATGTTCTCCCACGGAGATGATCGCGTGCACCGGGCAGTCCAGCAGCGCCCGCATGACCGCATCATGATCCTCGCCGGGAATCTCGCCGTTGCCCACCAGCGAGGCGTATCCCCAGTCGTCGAGGGAGAAATACTCCGGCGCGTGCTTGGCGCAGACGCCGAAGCCGTCGCATATCGTCCGATCGAGACGAATCCTCATGCTGTCACCACCGCCTCGACTTCGTAGGGACGCACCGCCGTGAATGCGCTGACTCGGCAAGTCTCACAACCGTTGTGCAGGTGGCGGTCGACCACTTGCGGGAACGCAGACAACAGGCTGGCCGCCACGTTCGTCGCGGCGTCAAGCGTCGCGCAGGCGCCACGCCCGCGTAGCACCACCGACCAGCGCTCCAACCGGGCCAGGTCCTCTTGTGTGGCGACCCCGTCGCGCAGCGCGTCGGTCACCGCCGCCATCGCCGCAGTGCCGTTGAAGCACGATCCGCACTGGCCCGCGTTCTCTCTGTCGAAGTACGCCATGACCGACGCGGCGACGGCCACCGGGCAGTCGTCGGTGAGGATCGTGATCGCGCCGCAGCCCAGTCCGCTGTCGAGGCGGCGCAGTGATTCGTGGTCGAGCGTGACGTCGAGAACGTCGCGATTCAGCAGGCCCGCGAAGTATCCGCCCATCAGCACGCCGTGCACCTGGTCGGCAGGTACACCGTGGAGGTCGAGCAGGTCGGTGAACGCCAGCCCGTGCGGGATCTCGTAGAGCGCGGCGGGCCTGCCCGCGCCGGTGATCGTCGCGAGAAATGTGCCAGGAGACGTCGACGTGCCCTGACTGCGGAACGCTTCGGCGCCGTGCCGCTGCAAAAACGGTATGAGAGCGAGGGTTTCGACGTTGCTGACCATGGTGGGCAGGCGGCCGACGCCCTCCTCGAACGGGCGCGGCGGCTTGTCGGTCGGCTTGGCGGGTCCGCCGTTGATGGCGCGCACCGCGGCCGTCTCCTCACCTGCGACATAGCCGGGCTCGACCGCGAACAACGTAATCGACAGGCCCGCGAACACCTCCTGCTCGATCGCGTCTAGAGCGGTCTTGACCGCCTCCGCGGCAGCCGGGTCGGAGACGTAGACGTAGACGCGCTCGGCCGAGGCCATCCGTGCGGCCAGCCGCAGACCGTCGAGCACCAGATGCGGGCGGTTCCGAAGCAGCCACCGGTCCTTGACCGACGCCGGTTCGCCCTCTTCGCCGTTGGCGACCACGACGGCACCCCCTGCGCTTCTGCCGTTGTCGCGGACGGTCTTCAGCTTGACGGCCAGCGGGAACCCCGCGCCGCCGCGGCCGAGCAGGCCGGACAAATCGACCTGCTCGAGCAGGTGGTCGGGGTCGTCGAGCGGTTGATAGCCGCCTGCGGCCCGATAATCGGCGCATTCCTCGGCGGACCCGGGGGTCTGGCTCAGCAGTCTCGGCTCGATGCCCGGCCACACCGTCACGGCGAGATCGGTTGTAGCGGTCATGGCATCCTCCTGCCCGCGGATAGGGTTGCGGTCATGAGAACAGCGGTGGTGCGTGTCCAGGTGGACCCCACCGGCCGGCTCACGCCGGAGCAGCTAACCGACGGCATGGCAAACCTCCGCGAGCTGACCGACGCGACGGACATCGACGTGCTGGAGAACAACATCGCCGCGATGCCCGCATCGCGCCGCGAAATCCAGCTGCTGATGGCTGGCGGGGACGCCGGGCACCTGACGCGGGACGCGGTGGCGTTGTGCGCCAAGGCATTCGGCACGGCGCCCACCCCGGGCGTGGTCACCTATGTGAGCAGGGGAACCGACGACGACGCCCACGGCGTGCTCGCGGGGTTCGGCATCGCCGGCGAGATCATCCGCACGCCCGGCGACCACGGATTCGACATCGTCGAGGTGACTCTGCACAAGGCCGACCTCGACCGCATCCCGGAAAGCCGCATCCATACCGCGCTGGAGGCATCCCTGAATTGCGAAGTGCATATCCGGACGAAGTAGCTTCATCACTTGCCCAGGAACTTCAATATCGCCGGTGCGGCCTGCACCCAGGTGTCGAACATGTTGAAACGCTTGACCTTTCCCTGGGCACGGGCCTCGCTGGCACGCTCCCACGCGTCCTCCGGCCAGGGCGGGTCGATGAGCTCGGCGCCCTTGATCAGGCAGCTGACCTCCAATGAGGTCCGCTTGGGGTGGTCCCAGTCGTTCTCTCCGCCGCGGATGATCAGCGTCGGCACCTTGATGTCATCGAACATCTCGTCGGGCACGCCGGGGATCGTCTGACCCGGCTTGGACACATATGCGTTGAGCCAGCGCAGCATGACCTTCAGGAACTGGTCGCTGTCGTGAGCGAGTATCCGGTCCCTGTTGCGCGGGTTTGCGGCGATGAGTTCCTTCCACTCGGGCAGGCGCAGCAGGCCTTCCATGCCGAGCGCGCGGGCGGCCTGAATGGTCGGCATGACGTAGTAGGCCCCCAGCGCGAAGGACCCGTATACGCCGCCGACGATGTTCCACACCACCAGCTTCGTGACGATCTCGGGGTAGAGGATCGTCGTCAGCATCGAGTCGCGGGCGCCCCCCGATCCGCCCGCGATGACGCATGGCCCGATGTCGAGGCCGGTGATCAGGGCGTGCAGGGTCTCGGCCCGCATGTGGGACTCGCTCTGGCCGTAGAACTGGATGTCGGATTTGCCGCAATTGGGCCGGTCCCAGAGCAGCACGCGGTGTCCGCCCTCGACCAGCTCCTTGGCCAGCGGCCGCAGCCCGTCGATGTCCTTGCTGTACCGGCCGCCTGGTGTCAGCGCGATGAAATCGCCTTCCTTGCCCAGGATTTCGTACACGACGTTGCCGCCCTTGACCTCGAATGTCTTCTCGCCGCGCTTCAATGTGGGGGCTGTCATGCCATCACCATTACGTCTTTGCCGACTACACGGACGGGATAGGTTCGGATGCTCCACTCCGGCTTGACCGCGGTGGTGCCGGTCGCCAGCTCGAAACCCCACTGGTGCCACGGACAGTAGATGAACTCGAGATCGCGCACCATCACGGCGTCACCCGGCACGTTCTCGTCCACAGCCGTGCGGCCGCGGGCGCGGCCGGCGCACAGCGGACCGCCCTCGTGCGGGCAGTAGTTCGCGATCGCGTAGAACGTGCCGTTGACGTTGTACACGCCTACGCCGTGGCGACCGATCGGCACCAGTTTGTGTGTGCCAGGCGGAATTTCGTCGACGGTGGCTACGACGTGCTCACGCCCCTGCGCCAGCCGGGGCGGTTTTGTCTCCTCTGTCACTACTCAGAACACCCGAACTTGGCCCTCGAGGGCCGGGACCGTATCTGGAAGGTGGTACGTCGCAATCCCGTTGCGGAACATCACGGCCTCGCGGGCGTGTTCGGGAAGGTGCTTGACGAGCCACCGCGGATCGTCGAACGTCCAGTGCGGGTAGTCGGACGAGAACAGCAGGATCTTCTCGCACTCCATCCACTCGAATGCACGGGTCAGCTCGGTCTTGTCTTCGGGATAGTCCAGCGGCTGCGTGGTGAACTTGATGTGATCCTTGACGTACTCCGACGGCTTGCGCTTGATGTCGACCCACTGCTTGCGCGCCTCGTAGATGGCGTCCATTCGCCACATCAGCGGAAGGATCCACGTGAATGCGTGCTCCACCAACACGATTCGTAGCTTCGGGAAGCGGTCGAAGACGCCGTCGAAGATCAGGCTCATCACCTGGTTCGCCGCCAACAGCGAGTAGGTGACCATGAAGTCGTGGTTGTAGCTCGGCAGCCCGACCGACGGCATGGGCAGCTCTTCGTACTGGCTGCGGGACAGGTGGCAGCTGACCGTGATGTCGTGCTTGGTGGCCGCCGCCCAGATCGGGTCGTACTTCGGATGACCCCATGACGGCCGCGGTTCGGCCTTGATGAGGATCTGCCCCATGTACGGGTGGCCCGCCCACCGCTCGATCTCCCGCGCTGCCAGGTCGGGCGTCTCGATGGCGGCGCAGATCGACCCGCGCCAGCGCTCATGCCAGTTGTTGTGGCTGTCCAGCCAGTGGTTGGCCTGCCAGTCGTTGAGCGCACACGACATGGCATGGTTCGCCTCGTCCAGACGCGCGGGATAGGCCGCGGGCTCGAGAATCGCGATGTCTGCGCCCGCCTCCATGATCAACTGCTTGAACGCCATCTCCGGGTCGCTGCCGGGAAACTCGCCGTTGGCGGGGAACGTGTCGACGCGCATCGCGTAGGCGTGCGCGTAGTCGGGGGCGTCGTAGTAGATGCGCTCGCCGACCTTCTGATGTGCGTAGAACTTGCTGCGCCACGGCTCCGGGATGTACTGCGCAAGCTCACCGCGCCGCGGCACCGGATGCACGTCGGAGTCGACGCAGCGGACAGCGATGCGCTCAGCCGGAGCCTTGCGCTCCGTGGTAGTCACCGTCATCGTGGTCTCCCTTGCTCGAAACCTCTGTTGTTACTGTGCGCCGACACCGGCCCCGACGTCTATCCCGTAGAGCTGTGCGGCGTTGCGCCAGCACAGCTTGTCGCGCTGCTCGGCGGTGAAGGCGCTCGGCACCTTCAACTCGTTTGCCTGCCAGTGCGGATAGCTGGACCCGTACATCACCATGTCCTCCTTGCCGGTGAAGCCGAACCACTCACCGGCGAAGTCGGTGTCACCGGGCCCGTCCATCGCGCCCTGCACGAAGTAGACGTGCCCCGGTAGATAGTCGGACGGCATCTTCGGCGCCCACGGCGTCTGCTCGAGGTGCGGGCGCCCGAAGCAGTCCATCCGCCACATGAACGGCGTCAGCATGTCGGCCGCGCCGTCGGCCCATACGAACTTCAGGCCGGGCATCCTTTCGAATACCCCCTCGGCGATCATGTTCAACAGGTGATACAGGAAATTCAGCGCCATGAAGGACACGTACTGCTCGTAGGTCAGCGTGTTCCCGGACGGCGTCGGGGCGGCGGCGATACCCGAGCCGACCTCGATGTGCGCGGCCACCGGCAGATTCGCCTCGACAGCGGCTTCCCACAGCGGCCAGAACTGTGGTTTTCCATACAGTTCGCGGGACTGTAGCGGGACGCCGATCTGCACCACCCGGGGATGGTCCTTGTATTTCTCGATCTGGCGCAGGGCGCCGGCGATGTCGTCGGGATTGACCCGGATCGTGCCGCGGAAGCGCTCGCCGAACTCGTCGTGATCGAGCCAGCGGGTCACCATCATTTCGTTGTGGCCCGCGGCGATCGCGGTGCCGAGGTGCCGGTCCGGCATGATGCCGCGGGTCATCGGATGCAGGATGGCGACGTCGACCCTCCGCCTGCCGAACAACTCCTCGGCCACCACGGCGGGGTCAGAACTCGGGTAGCCCGACGCTGCGGCACCCTTGACGTACTCCCCGCCGGGTGCCTGGTACCAGTCCATCTCGTAGTCGGGGAAACCGCGGCTGCGGTACGGCTCGGCCATGAAGTTCTTCCGCAGGTCCTTGTTCGACTGCATGAAGATGTGGACGCTGGCGTCGATGACGGGCGTCTTCGTCCCGTCGCCATGCTCGATCACGTCAGCCGCCTCCGATGTTCGTCTGAATAACCCCAGTGTAAAGCCCAGTTCTTCATTGGCAAGAATTGGGTTCTCATCGCTTTCTCAAGCGGAATGCTTACTTCTGCGCAGGTCAGAGGAGGCGCTGGTCAATAGCGCGGCGGCCAGCTGCCGAAACGGGGTAGTTGGTTTCGGAGAACGGTTACAACATCTAAGGAGAATGATATTCTCCGTCTCGACGCGATATCGCACAGGAGGCGCCCGGATGCTACTCGAGTTCGATGCTGATCAGCGGCTGTGGCAGGACACCGTGCGCGACGCCGTTGGCAAGCAGTGCCCGCCGTCCCTGGTCCGTGAGGTGGCCGAGAACGGGGTCGACCCGGCGCCGCTGTGGCAGGCCTACATCGATGCGGGCTGGACCGAGCTGACCGATCCGGAGAACACCGTCGAGCTGGCGATCGTGCTCGAAGAACTCGGCCGCGCCACCGATCCGACCCCGTTCCTGGCGACGCTGACGCAGTTCGCGCCGCTCGTCGCCGACCGCTTCGACCCGCAGCAGGCGGGCGCGGCGATATACGAGGGTGTCACCGCGCACCGCGACACCAACGGCTGGGTGCTGAACGGGACGGCGCGACACGTCCTCGACGCCGACCGGGCCGCCCGGCTCGCCGTCGTCACCGAGGCCGGTGTCTTCCTGGTGGACACGAGCGCGGTGTCGATCCGTCGAAGCGCGGTGTTCGACCCTGTGCTGCACATCGCCGACGTGTCCTTCGCCGACGTGCGGTTGCCCGACGCGGAGCGGTTGCACACCGACGCCGAGAGGGCCCGCCATCTTGCGCTGACGGGCATGGCGATCACGACCGTCGGTGCGTGCCAGCGGATTCTCGACCTGGCGCTGGAACATGTGAAGCAACGCCAGCAATTCGGGGTGGCGATCGGCTCGTTCCAGGCCGTGCAGCACAAGGCCGTCGATATGCACGTGGCCACCGAACGGGCCCGCGCGCTGGCCTACTTCGCAGCACTGACCATCTCGGCCGACGACCCGCGCAGGCGCCTCGCGGCGGCGATGGCCAAGGCGGCGGCGGGAGAGTGCCAGGCGGTGGTGTTCCGGCACGGCCTGCAGCTCTTCGGCGCCATGGGATTCACCTGGGAGAACGACCTTCAGTTCGCCCTGAAGCGGGCCAAGGCCGGCGAGCTCATGCTCGGCGGGGCGGCCCAACATCGCGCGATGATCGCGGAGGAATTCAATGCAGCTGACTTTTGATTCCGACGTCGAGGAGTTTCGCGCAGAGTTCGCAGCGTTCCTCGACGAGCATCTGCCGTCCGAGGCCGAGACCCTCGAGCGGCCGCGGTCGGTGTCGCACATGCCGCAATGGGCGCGCGACTGGCAGCGGCTGTTGTTCGACAACGGCTGGCTGCTGCCCGCGCAGCCGCCGGAGTTCGGCGGCCGCAACGCCACGGTGCTGCAGCAGTTCGTGCATCTCGACGAGCTGTGCAGGCGGCGCATCTACCACAGCTTCAACCCGCAAGGCGTCAACATCATTGCCGCATCGCTGATTTCGTTCGGGTCCGACGAGCAGAAGCATCGCTGGGCGGTCCCCGTGCTGAGGGGTGAACTCACCGCGTCGCTGGGCATGAGCGAGCCGAGCGCGGGCTCGGACCTGGCGTCGCTGCGCACGCGCGCGGTTCGCGACGGAGAAGACTTCGTCGTCAACGGCCAGAAAGTGTGGACCTCCGGCGCCCACGACGCCGACTTCCTTCTCGCGTTCGTGCGCACCGACCCGGATGCGCCCAAGCACAAAGGCATCAGCGCGCTGATCATCCCCACCGACACGCCAGGCGTGGTGTGCAGGCCGTTCGCGGACATCTGCGGTGAGGACAACAAGGACTTCAACGAGGTCTTCTTCACCGACGCCCGGGTTCCCGCTGAGAACCTCGTCGGCCCGCTGAACGGCGGTTGGGGTGTCGCCAACGGGTCGCTCGGCCACGAGCGCACGATGATGTGGCTCGGCTTCGCCGATCGGATCAACAACATGATCACCGACTTCCGCCCGCAGGGCGAGTTGCAGCGTGACCAATACGCCACCTCGGCCATGGACTACATCGCGTTGCGCGCCATGGGATCTGCGGCGCTCGCACGGGCTGCGCGCGGCGAGATGGACACCGCATCGGTGTCGGTGCTCAAGCTGTTCGGCTCCGAGGCCGAGCTGCGCACGGCCGACATCGCATTGACCGCCGCCGGGATCGACGGGCTGATTCATCCGTCGACCACCGGTCCGTACAAGCACATGAACCTCGACCACTATTTCGCGAGTTGGTTCGAGCGGTATGCGCGCAGCTTCTCGGGCACCATCGCGGGCGGCACCTCCGAGATCCAGCGCAACATCATCGCCCAGCAGGTGCTCGGCTTGCCGCGGCGCTGAGTACGGTGACCGAGACGCTGATCGTCGAACGGCCGCACGCCGGCGTCGCCGTGGTGACGCTGAACCGGCCGAAGCGGCTCAACGCGATCAACGATGTCATGCGTCGCGAGCTCACCGAGACGCTGACATCCTTTGCGGGCGACTCGTCGGTGACCGCCGTCGTCCTCACCGGCGCGGGTCGCGGATTCTGTTCCGGCATCGACATGCGCGACTTCGGTCCAGGCGTGCCCGACGCTACCGCCCCGGCCGTCGATCGACTGCGATTCCAGGAGGGGATGGCCGCACTGCCGCAAGCGATCTGGAACCTGCCGCAACCCGTCATCGCCGCGGTCAACGGGCCGTGCGTCGGCGGCGGGCTTGCGCTGTGCCTGGCCTGCGACATCCGGATCGCCTCCACGGCGGCCACGTTCGGCAACGCCGCGATCCTGCTGGGACTGTCCGGCGCCGAGATGGGCATGAGCTATCACCTGCCGAGGATTGTCGGAACCAGCGTCGCCGCGGACTGGATGCTGACCGGCCGCACGGTGTCTGCGGAGGAAGCCGACCGACGTGCACTGGTCAGCGAGCTCGTCGAACCCGAGCGCGTCGTCGCCCATGCGGTCGAGATCGCCGCCGGGATCGCCGAATTATCGCCGCTCGGAGTGCAATTGACCAAGAGGGCGCTCCAAGTCAACACAGACGCCGCCGGAATCGATGCGGCGCTGGAACTGGAGAACCGCAATCAAGTGCTCAGCCACGCCACCGACGACGCCGCTGCGAGACGGCACCAGTGGGCGCAGCGATGAGCGCTCGCGCGAAGAGCAAACAGCAGTGAGCGGGCCGCTGCACGGCGTGCGGATCGTGACTATGGGCGGCCTCGGGCCAGGCCCGTTCTGCGGAATGCTGCTCGGCGACCTCGGCGCCGACGTCGTGCGGATCGACATGCCGCGCGCGGTCGACGGCCCACTGCCCATCGACTACACCGTCCGGCGCAGCCAGCGGTCGGTCGCCCTCGACGTCAAAGAGGCTGCGGGCCGGGCGATTCTGCTGCAGTTGGTCGACGACGCTGACGCCTTCGTCGACGTGTTCCGGCCCGGAGTGACAGAGCGCCTCGGCATCGGCCCGGACGATCTGCGCCAGCGCAACCCGCGGCTGGTCTACGCGCGGATGACCGGATACGGCCAGGACGGACCGTACGCCGACCGCGCGGGCCACGACATCAACTACATCGCGCTCGCGGGCGCGCTGCACGGCATCGGCACCGCCGACGATCCGGTGCCGCCGCTGAACCTCGTCGGCGACTACGGTGGCGGTGGCATGCTGCTGGCCGTCGGGCTGCTGAGCGCCATCCTCGACGCGCGTGGTTCCGGGGAGGGTCAGGTTGTCGACGTGGCGATGGTCGACGGCGCCGCCACCCTCATGGCGCCCTACTACGGCATGGTCGCGGCGGGCACCTGGCGGGATCGAAGGCACGACAACGTATTGGACGGCGCGGCCCACTACTACGGCGTGTACCGGACCGCCGACGACAAGCACGTCGCCATCGGCGCCATGGAAACGCAGTTCTACGCCGAGTTGTGCGACCGCCTCGGCGTCGACGTGCCACAGGACGCGAACGACCCGAACGCATGGAGCGCGCATCGCGCAGTGCTGGCGGCCCGCTTCCGCGAGAAGACGCGGGCCGACTGGGAGGAACATCTCGACTCGCCGGGATGCTGCGCCGCGCCTGTGCTCAGCCTCGCCGAGGCGCCGCAGCATCCACACAACGTAGCCCGCGGCACCTTCGTCGTCGTCGACGGCGTCGTGCAACCTGCGCCCGCGCCCCGGTTCTCGCGAACGGCGCCGCCGAGGCCGACCGCTCCCGCGCTGCCCGGCGACCACACCCTCGACATCCTGGCTGGGCTCGGCCTCGACGACGCAGCGATCGCAGGGCTCGTCGACTCAGGCGTCGCGCGGCAGAGTGGTAATGGCTGAACAACTGTTGCGTTTGTCGCGGCAATGTGCGAGTAAACCCCGCAACAAACGACACAGTTGGTGACCAACGGAAGGACGAGCGATGGCGTGGGACTTCTCCACCGACCCGGAATGGGCGGAGCAACTGGCGTGGGTCGAGGAGTTCGTGCGCTCGGAATGCGAGCCGATCGACCTGATCGTCAAGGAGAGCCACGACCTCAACGACCCTGTCCGGCAGGCGCTCATCCCGCCGCTGCAGAAGATCGTCAAGGAGCGCGATCTGTGGGCCACCCACCTCGGGCCGCATCTGGGCGGCCCCGGCTACGGCCAGGTCAAGCTGGCGCTGCTGAACGAGATTCTCGGCCGTTCCGAGTGCGCGCCGATCGTATTCGGTTCGCAGGCACCCGATTCCGGCAACAGCGAGATCCTTGCGCACTACGGGACGGCCGAGCTCAAGCAGCGCTATCTCGAGCCGTTGCTGGACAACCGCATCGTGTCCTGCTTCTCGATGACCGAGCCCCAGGGCGGGGCCGATCCCAAGGTGTTCACCACCACAGCGGTGCACGACGGCGACCACTGGGTGATCAACGGCGAGAAGTGGTTCTCGTCGTTCGCGTCGATGGCGTCGTTCATCATCGTGATGGCCATGACGGATCCGGATGCGCCGCCCTACGAACGCTATTCGATGTTCGTCGTGCCGGGCGACACTCCGGGCATCAACGTGCTGCGTGACGTGGGGCTTGGCTACCAGCCGCTGGGCGGGGGAGGCCGTGAGGGCTATGTCCGCTACGACAACGTCCGTGTGCCTGCCGATCACATGCTCGGGCCACGTGGGGGTGCCTTCGTCGTCGCGCAGACGCGGTTGGGCGGCGGCCGAATCCACCACGCCATGCGCACCGTCGGACTGGTCCGGCGCATCTTCGACATGATCTGCGAGCGCGCTGTTTCGCGATACACGCAGGGCGACATGCTGTCCAACAAGCAGCTCGTCCAGGAGATGGTCGCCGACTCGTGGATGGAGATCGAGGCGTTTCGGTTGCTGACCCTGCAGACCGCGTGGAAGATCGACCAGCACAACGACTACAAGGCCGTCCGGGCCGACATCTCGGCCGTCAAGGCGATGATGCAGAAGGTGCTGCACGACGTGTCGGCTCGCGCGCTGCAACTGCACGGCTCGCTGGGCACCACCCACGAGATGCCCTTCGTTCAATACTTGGTCGAGTCGTTCGTGCTCGGGCTCGCCGACGGGCCGACCGAGGTGCACAAGGTGACACTGGCGCGCCTGCTGCTGAAGAAGCACAAGCCCGCGCCCGACGTTTTCCCGTCCGAGCACCTGCTGAGGCTGCGGGAAGCCGCGGAGGCGAAGTTCGCCGACAAGCTCGCCGGAATTCCACGCAGCTGATTTCGAGGAGGTTGTCCCGTGGGCTGTGACGGCAAGGTGGCACTGGTGACCGGCACCAGCAGAGGTCTCGGCAAGGCGATCGCGCAGCGCCTTGCGAGTGAGGGGGCGACGGTCGCGCTGACCGCGCGCACGATGGATCCGGATCCGAAATACAAAGGCTCCCTTAGTGAGACGCTTGCCGAGATAGAGCAGGCCGGCGGGTCGGCGATCGCGGTTGCGGCGGATCTGTCCAGTGCCGAGGACCGTGAGCGCCTCTTCGGTGAGGTCGTCGACCGGATAGGCGCACCAGACATTCTCGTCAACAACGCCGCCGTCACGTTCCTGCGGCCGCTCGACGAGTTTCCGGACCGGCGCGTGCGGCTGATGATGGAGATGCACGTGATGGCGCCGCTGCACCTGACGCAGCTGGCGATCCCGGCCATGCGCGAGCGCGGCGCCGGGTGGGTGCTCAACGTGACGTCCGTCGGCGGCGACCTGCCGCCTGGCCCGCCGTTCTCCGAATTCGACGCCTCCGCCGGGTTCGGCATCTACGGCACGGTCAAGGCCGCACTGAACCGGCTGACCAAAAGCCTCGCGGCTGAGCTGTACGACGACGGCATCGCCGTCAACGCGGCGGCGCCGACGAACCCTGTCGCGACACCGGGGGCGGGCACGCTGGACCTTGCCAAGATCGACACCGAGGGGATCGAGCTGATCACCGAGACCGCATTCATGCTGTGCACCGGTGACCCGAAAACGCTGACCGGCCGCGTCGCGCACACCCAGACGTTTCTCCGCGAGGTCGGCTGGCTGCATACTTAAATAAATTGCTTGATTTAACCATTACCGCGATGTCTACTGAACCGGTGACCGCAGCCAGGGTTCTCAGCGGCGACCGTTCGTCGGCAACCAGGGAAGCGCTTCTGCTGGCCGCGGAGCGGCTGTTCGCGGAACGCGGGATGTACGCCGTCTCCAACCGGCAGATCAGCGAGGCGGCGAATCAGGGGAACAACGCAGCGGCCTGCTATCACTTCGGCACGCGGACCGACCTGCTCCGAGCGATCGAAAGCAAGCACCGCGCTCCGATCGAAGAGTTGCGCTGGCAGATGCTCGAGCGGATCGCAGGCTCCTCCGAGCTGCGTGACTGGGTCGGCACGCTGGTCTGTCCGCTGACCGACCATCTCGCCGCGATCGGCAACCCCAGCTGGTACGCGCGCTTCGCCGCGCAGGCGATGGCGGACCCCTCCTACCGTCACGTCGTGACGAAGGATGCGCTCACCTCGCCACAGCTTGTCGCCGCGATGAACGGCATCAACGCGTGCCTTCCCGACCTCGATAAACGCGTCCGCTATGAACGGATCGTGATGGCGCGAAACCTGTTGATGCACACCTGCGCCGAGCACGAGGGCGAACTGGCCGAGCACGGGCCAAAGGCAAGGTCGCCGTGGCCGATCGCGGCCGAAGGACTCATCGACGCGATCGTCGGACTGTGGCAGGCGCCCGTGAAGCATGTCTGAAATCCTCGATTTCCCGATGCCGCGCGCGGCGGGCTGCCCGTTCGCCCCGCCGCCTGAAGTGCTTGAGCGTAGCGCCACCAAACAGCTGTTCCGCGTGCGGATCTGGGACGGAAGCACGCCATGGCTCGTCACCGGCCACGAGGCGATCCGATCGCTGTTCAGCGACGGTCGCGCGAGCGTCGACGACCGGAAGCCGGGATATCCACATTGGAACGAGGGCATGCTCGCCACGGTGCACAAGCGGCCGCGGTCCGTGTTCACCTCGGATGCCGAGGAGCACACGCGGTTTCGCCGGATGCTGTCGCGCCCTTTCACTTACAAACGCGTCGAGGCGTTGCGGCCTGCGGTTCAGCGGATCGCCGACCAGCACGTCGACGCGATACTCGCCGGACCGAAACCCGCCGACCTCGTCGAAAGCCTGGCGCTGGCGATCCCTTCGCTGGTGATCAGCGAAATGCTCGGGGTGCCTTACGAAGACGCGGAATTCTTTCAGGAGCAGGCTAACAAGGGCATGAGCAGATACGCCTGCGCCGAGGATGCCGCCCAAGGGGCCGGTGCGCTGGCGAAGTATCTGGCCAACCTGGTGCGGACCAAGATGGACGACCCGAGCGAGGACCTGGTGTCCGACCTCGCCGAGCGGGTAAAGGGCGAGGAGATCAGCGTGCGTGAGGCGGCACAGCTGGCCACCGGCGTCCTCATCGCGGGACACGAGACGACCGCGGGCCAGATCGGCGTCAGCATCCTGGCGCTGCTCGAGCACCCGGACCAGTTGGCGCTGCTGCGCGATGCCGACGACCCGAAGGTGATCGCCGCGGCGGTCGAGGAGTTGATGCGATACGTCAGCATCATCCAGACCGGTCAGCGCCGGATCGCCGTCGAGGACATCGAGGTCGGCGATGAGCTCATCCGGGCAGGCGACGGCATCATCCTCGACGTCGCGCCGGCGAACTGGGAACGAATGGGTGTCGCGGTTCGACACCGCGATGAGGGCACTGCCGGTGCGGCAGCGAAGCGAGTCGGTGCTCGCTGTGCTCGACATCTACCGCCAGCCGGGCCGGGCGGTTGCGGGCTCGCTGGTTCCCGGCAAGCACTTCCAGGCCGCGGTGGAGAGGCTCGGGCTCCAGATACCGCACGTCACCGCCGAACTCATCACCAAATACCTCTCCGACATGAAACAGGCAGGCCTGTTGTAGAAGGGACGACGATGACGACTGTCGCGAGCGCGCTGTACCCGCCCGGCGGATTCGGTGCCCCCAAGAACCGGTGCGGCCACGCCGACGACATCGCGGCGACCGGCCTGCCTCCGGGAACGGAGGTGTTCTCCGCCGACAACCACATCTCACTGGCATCAGACATCTTCTACGAGCGGTTCCCCGACGGCCTCAAGACGGACGCGCCGCGCATCTGGTACGAGGACGGCGCATACATGGTGGGGCACAAGGGCCAGTCGTTCGTGGTCGGGGATTTCAGCGCGGTGCTGATGCAGTACGACGACCTGGCGGGTGCGTCGACCAACGACGTCGCCGCCCGGGTCCGCGAGCTCGCCGAGGACGGCGTCGACAGGGAGCTGGCGTTCCCGAATGCGGTGTTGGCGTTGTTCGGGTTCCCCGACAAGCAGGTCCGCGAGCGGGCGTTCCGGATCTACAACGAGTACATCGCCGACATCCAGGAGCGCAGCGACGGCCGCTTCTACGGCGTCGGGCTGATCAACTGGTGGGACGCCAAGGGCGCCGAGCGCACACTTTCAGAACTCAAATCGCTTGGGCTGCGGACATTTCTCATGCCGTTGTATCCCGGCACCGACGACGACGGGGTGACGATCGACTACGGCAGCACCGCGATGATGAATGTCTGGGACGTCATCGAGGCCTCTGGGATTCCTGTGACGCATCATATCGGCGAGACGCCACCGAAAAGCCCGTGCGAGTTCAACAGCGTCGCCGTCGCGATGATGATCAACGTGGACTCATTCCGCGACATGTTCGCCCGCTACATCTTCTCCGGCATCCTCGACCGGCACCCCGGGCTGAAAATCGGCTGGTTCGAGGGCGGGATCGCCTGGATACCGCCTGCGCTGCAGGACGCAGAGCACGTCCTTGCCTCGTATCAGCACATGCTCAATCACCAACTGCAGCATGACATCCGCTACTACTGGGACACCCACATGTGCGCGTCGTTCATGGTCGATCCGCTGGGGCTGAAGCTGATCGACGAGATCGGCGTCGACAAGGTGATGTGGTCGTCGGACTACCCGCACAACGAGAGCACGTTCGGCTACTCCGAGAAGTCGCTGGCCGCCGTTGTCGGCGCGGCGGGTCCCGAGAACGCCGTACGGATCGTCAGCGGCAACATCAAGAACTTCCTGGGCTTGACATGACGACACTCGAGACGATTTCCGAAGCGCCTGACCGCGCGCGCATGTACCGCGACATCGGCGCCCGTCTGCATGCAGCGATGGCCGAGCAGGGCGTTGACGCGCTCGTGCTGTTGTTGAACGGGCATGTGACGTATGCGACCGGTGCCAGTTGGCCGATGCTCGATGCAGGCCTCGGTCACGTCGAGCGTCCGGTGGCGGTCGTGCTCGCCGACGACGAGCACCCGCACTTGTTCCTGCCGTTCCGCGAGGGCGCGGCGTCCGAGCACCACGTGCCCGCCGACCATCTGCACCGACCGGTGTACCTCGAATTCGACGAGGGGGTAGACGAATTCGCGCGCATCATGGCCGAGCTGGTGCCGTCCGGTGCGAACGTGGCCGTCGACGAGCTGTCGGGTGCGATGCGGCGTGCAGACAGGTTGTTCCCCAGTGGTCCGCCGTCCGATGCAACGCTGGTCGTGGCCGCTGCCCAGCTGGTGAAGACGCCGGACGAGGTGTCTTGCCTCCGCAGGGCCTGCCGCATCACCGAAGAGGCGATGGTCGACATCCAGAAGCAACTCGTGCCGGGAGTGCGTCAGATCGATTTGTCGGCGTCCTTCGTGCGCCAGGCATTCGAGCTCGGCGCCACCGCCAACATGCTCGAAGCGATCTGGCAGGTGATGCCGAGTTCGCGCGCCGACGGCGTGTGGACGACTCACGGTGACCTCGCGCTGCCGCTGCTGACGACCGAGCGGGACCTTCACGCCGGCGACGTGCTGTGGACCGATGTGAGCATCAGTTACGCCGGCTACTGCTCGGACTTCGGCAGGACGTGGCTGGTCGGCGAGGAACCGTCTGCGCAACAACAGGACCAGTTCGCTGGGTGGCGAACGATTCTCGAAGCGGTCCTCGCGGTCACCAGGGCGGGGGTGACGTCCGGAGACCTGGCCCGTGCCGCTATCGCGGCAAACGGCGGATCCAAGCCGTGGCTACCGCACTTCTATCTGGGTCACGGCATCGGCACCTACCCCGCCGAAGCGCCTTTGATCGGAACCGATCTGGGCGAGGAGTTCGACGACAGCTTCGTCTTCCCGGTCGGCATGGCGCTGGTCCTCGAGCCGGTGATCTGGCAGGACGGCACGGGCGGCTACCGCAGCGAGGAGATCGTGATCACCACCGAGGACGGATACACGCGGATCACCGACTATCCCTATGCGCCTTATGGCAATTGAACTCGGCGCCGCCGACGAGGTGTTCCACGCCGCAGGCGACGACGCCGACTGGTGTGAGAGCGGCTGGTTCGGCTTCAACATCCCTGCGCGGGAGATCAACGGATTCGTGTACTACTTCCATGACGTGCGCACCGGTATCTCCGGCGGCGGTCCCGCCCTATGGGATCCCAGCGGCCAGGAGGTTTACGACTGCCTGTTCTACGACTGGCGCTGGCGCCAACCGGCCACCGGGCCAATCGACTTCGCTGATTTCCAGCTGCCGAACTCGCTGCGCCACGAGGTGCTCGAGCCGATGCGCGGCTACCGGCTCTCCTATGCCGAGCTGGGCCTCGAGCTGGAGCTGGAGTGGACGTCACTGATGGACCCGCACGTGCTCGGGCCGACGTCGCCGGAGCACTGCCACTTCGATCAGCCCGGCAGGATGCGGGGCACGGCGACGCTGGACGGCGAGCGTTTCGAGGTGGACTGCTACTCGATGCGCGACCGCACGTGGGGACCGCACCGGCCAGGTGCGCGCCGGTCGGGGGACTATCTCTGGGCCATCGCCGGGCCGGACGCGCACTGGCACACGATCACGATGGCGAGCCGGGAAGCTGGTGTGGACAAGGTCGTCGGCGGCTACCTCGTGCGTGATGGTCAACTAGGAGAACTGGTTTCGGGAGTGCGCCGAGTGGTGGAGCGCCGATCCGGTGCGCCGCTGCGTGTCGTACTGGACGCCACGGACGATCGAGGTCGTGACCTGCACGCAGAAGGCGAAGTGCGCACCGCCCTGCGCTGGCTCGGCTGGCCGGGCCGAATGACCTTCTGGACGTTGACCGACTGGCACTGGGACGGCATCCGCGGCTACGGCGAGGACCAGGAGTTCTTCGCGCGTGAGCAGGTCCGCGCCCTGATCGGCTAGCAACTGCGCCGAACGTGAGCCCAGTGCGACAATTCCGCTGAAATTGCGCAGTCACCGCACGTTCGGCGAGGATCAGGAGTATCAACCAGTGAGATGCTGCAGAATGCCCGGTAGTACCGCCCTGCCGTCAGCGGTCACTGGCAGCATCGCCCAGTTGTGAATGCGGCCCTTGCGCGGATCGAAAGTGAACGGGGCGTCTGCTTCCCGGGCATGTTCCTGCAGGACAAGCACATCCGGGTAAAGCACATCCAGCGATCCCGTGTAGACATAGGTCGGCGGGAGCCCGGCGAGCGAGCCATATAGGGGACTGACCAACGGGTTTGAGGGGTCGAGGGATCCCGCCCACATGAGGCCCGACTCGCGCAGCTTCACAGCATCGAGTACGGGGTCGTCGACGGCGGCGATCGCAGGATTGCTCATCGTGACGTCAAGGAGGGGTGAAACGAGCACCAACGACGCGGGCACCGGTTTGTTGTCGGCGACGAGGTGCTGGACCGCCGCCAGCGCCAGGCCGCCCGCGGAGTCGCCGTAGACGCCGACGCGGCCGTCGCGATGCGACGCATCCTGGTCGGCGATCAGGTTCGCGACCTTCGGCACCACCGAGCCTGCGGTGCCGCCCTCCGTTGCCAACGGGTAGACGGGTACGACGACTGTCGCACCTGTTCGCCACACCATCAGCGAGTAGAGGGCCCAGTGCATGACCGTCGGCCGCACCACGTAACCGCCGCCGGGGATGGCCACGATGACGAGACGAGGACTCGCGGAAAGACGTGACTGCAGCGTCACGACCGGAATTCCATCGAACTCACTGCGCTGCACATTGATTCCATACCTGAGGAATATCGGCGGACGGGCGCTTGCCATCAACGGTGCGAAGTCGGAACCGATGTCAACGCCGACCGCGTCGGTGAGTCGTCGCACGAGCCGCAGGGCGGAAACGGTCAGAGACACAGCCCGTCCAGCGTCCCGCCGACATCCTGTGACTCCCAGAGGTTCAGCACATTGGTCAGCATCTGCAGCGGCGCCCGGATGCCTTCGTCGTCCTTGATGGCCGGATCGGTGCGCAGCGCCGTCGCCGGCGCCTTCGCGCGGATCAGGGCGGGCACATCCAGCAGCCAGGTGACACCCATCAGGACGACGTACAGCATCACTTGTCGTTCGAACTCCGTCGGATCGAGGTCAGGGCCGCCGCAGGTGTGCACCTCGGTGCAGAACAGTTCGACGAACTCGCGGAAATGGTTGTCCCACATCATGGTTTCGGCGCCCGACATCGCACCCCAGATCGTCATCGCGACGTTCAACTGGCTGACGCAGCCCCAGTCCATCAGGCCGCACCGCAGTTCGCCGTCGGTGTGCGTCCAGAACCACGCGTTGTCTACGTTGGCGTTCCAATGCGACAGCGCGATGTAGTCCCGCGACTCGGCGAGGTAACGCCAGATCGTCTGCTCTCGCCCCATCACCTGCGGAGCCTCTTCGACGAGACGACCGAGGAACGTCGGCGATCGCACGTTGTCGGGCAGCAGGCCGGGATGCGTTTCGGTGAAATCGGCGAGACGGGTGATTCGGCGGCGCAGCTTGTCGTGCGTCAATGGCGGCGGCTCACCCACCGCGGCTGCCTGCAGGTCGACGGGAAACTCGTCGGTGAGTCGCTTCGGCAGCCGCCCGGACCGGTGGGCGCCTGCGAGGCGGGCGAGGGCGGTGAACAGCGCGCGGTAGTGGTCGACCGGCCGAGGCATCTCGTAGTCGAGGCACTTGTGATACTGCCGTTCGATCCCGTTGGCGCCGAATTGGATTCGCTGGCTGATCAGGATTCCCGTGCCCGTGCGACGGTGGTAGTCGGCGAACTGCGCACGCGGCACCGCGATGGGGAACCCCGGCAGCACTGCCAGCGAGGCGAATTTGACCTCGGATTCCATCTGCGTCCTGCCATGGTCGCGCCGCGGGTCGCCGAAATCGCGGGAGAACTTCACGAACAGCTCGGTGTGCAGGTCCGGCCCCGGGTTTTCATAGGTCACGTCGAGCAGCATCTTGCGGCCGGTGCTGCCGCCCGCGACGTCCTCGCACCGGTTGATCTCGCGGACCGGCGTCTGGAATGCGTTGGTCAGGAACGCGACTCCACCGTCGCGGAGGGCAGCGGGGTCGGCGGGAAACGACAATCCGGAGTGGTCGCCGGTGACCCAGCCGTCGTTCACCAGGTCTGCTCGGCGGCGCGGACCAGCATCTCGTTCACCGCCACCCTGCGGTCACGAGTCACCATGTATGTCACCGCGTCGGCGATGTCCTCCGGCTGCAGCTTGACCATGCCCGCGGTGCGTTCGGCCTGAACCTCCTTGGCCTGCGCGGCAAGGTGATCCATGATCTCGGTCTGCACGGTGCCCGGCTCAACGATTCCGACCCGGACCCGTTTCCCGATCAGCTCCTGTCGGATTCCCTCGCTGAACGCGTTGACCCCGAACTTCGTCAGCGAGTACACGGCGGTGCCCGGCCTGGCCACCCGGCCGCCCGTCGAGCTGATCGTCACGACATCGGCAACGCCGCGCGGAGAGTCGGCGGCCGCCGCGATCAGGTGGGGGAGCGCCGCGTGGGTGACGTAGAGGACGCCCGATACGTTGACGGTCACCAGGTCGTCCCAGTCCTTCAACGGTGCGTCTTCGGCGTTGCCCATCCGCAGCAGCCCCGCATTGTTCACCAACGTGTCGAGGCGACCGAGTTCACTGACTGTCTTGTCGACGGCGGCGGCCACCTGTTCGGCATCGGTGACGTCAGCCGGCGTCGACAGCGCAGCCCCGCCTGCCGCTTCGATCTCGGCCTTGAGATCCTCGAGCCGGTCGAGCCGGCGGGCCAGCAGCGCGACCGCCGCGCCCTCGGAGGCCAGCGCGCGCGCCGTCGCAGCGCCGATGCCGCTGCTCGCGCCGGTCACCAGTGCCACGGTGCCTGCAAGGGTCCTTGTCATCGGGTCTTCACCGCCTGTCCGCGGAAAACATAGTCGTTGTGCTCGCCGAGATCCGGCGCGCCCCGCTCGATCAGCGCCGGGTTGCGCGACAGCCGCCACGACGGCCCGAGCACCGGGCGCTGTCCCTCGATGTGGTCGGACACGAAGAGGTATGCGCCGCGCTCCCAGAGCATTTCATCGGCGATGATGTCGATCGAGGTGGCGCTCTTGCTCGCGGCGACGCCTGCGCTACGCAGCCGGTGCGCGAGATCGGCCGCGTCGTGGGTGGCGGTGAGCTCGGCGAGCGGTCCCGTGCCGAGCACCTCCTGCAGCGCCTTCCGTTCGCTGTCGTCGGCGACGGCGATGCTGATCCAGTCGCCGCCCGCGCAGGGGTAGCAGCCGTGCGGGGACAGGTCGGCGTGGTCATTGCCGTCGGGCGACAGGCGCTCGCCGGTCAAGGCCTGCTCCAGCACACAGTCGCCGATCATCGACGTCAGGACCTCGACGGCGGACACGTCGACGAACTGCCCCTGGCCGGTGAGCTCACGATGCATCAGCGCCGCGACCGCGGCGAACGCCGACGCCGCGCCGACGGTCGAGTCGCCGTATCGCATGTTCGCACCGAGCGGCGGGCCGCCGACGTATCCGACGAGCGAGGACAGGCCCGCCAGCGCGGCAAAGCATGGCGCGTAACCGGTTTGGTAACCGAGCGGCCCGTCGTTGCCCCACATCTTGATCGACACCGAGATGATGTCGGACTTGATGGCGCGCAGTGCTTCGTATCCCAGTCCCTGGCGCTCCATCGCACCGGGCCGCAGATTGTTGATCACGATGTCGCTGCGCGCGATGAGCTCGCGCAGCCGGTCGAATCCGGGCGGGGTCTTGATGTCCAGGTCGACGGACAGGATCTCCGGATTGATGCTCAGGAAGAACGGGGCGTGGTTGATGTCGGTGCCGCCGTACGCGCGCATCTCCTCAGGCCGACGGGAGCTTTCGACCTTGATAACCTCGGCGCCGAGGAACGCCAGCAGCTTGCCCGCATACGGCCCCGCCCACACCTTGGTGAGCTCGACGACCCGCACGCCTTCCAGCGGCCCACCCCGCGGCGTCTGCGGCGGCTTGAGTTGCGGGTTCTTGACGGTCAATTGCCTGCGCTGTGCCGCGATCTCACGCACGTCGGCCGTGTGTTGGCCGAGAGATGGTGCCGGGCTGGTGATCTCGGCCGGCGATGCGGTCATCAGGTAGGGCACCGTCGGATAGGCCGCGGTGCCGAGCACCGGGTGCGTGACGTTGGCGAAGAACCCGCGGTGACGGTACTGCGGTGAGCGCCGGAGGTCGTCGGCGCCGTTGACCGGGACCAGCGGAACCCCGAGCCGCTGTGCCTTTTCGGTGATCGGGTCCTTCGCCTGGTCGGCGATCCATGCCGCGAAGCCGCGGTGAAATGTCGCGACCTTCTTCGGTGTCACGGAGAACTCGAGCCAATCGTCGTCGAACTCGTCCAGCCACGGCGGACGGCCCATGAGCTCCTTGAGCCCGGCCCAGTGCGCGCCGTTCGTCATATACAGGTACACATGTCCGTCGCCGCACGCGAATATCGAAGCGGGCCCCTGCTGGTCGTAGTCGTGCCTGCTGTTCTCCGGAGCGATCTCGCCCGTGATGAACCGGCCCAGTATGCAGTCGGCCCGCGACACCAGCACCGCCTGGGCCGAGACATCGATGAATTCGCCGTGCCCGGTGTGCAATTGGCCGAACAGCGACGAGGCCACACAGAGAGCCGCATCGAGACCGGCCTCGTAGTCCGGCAGGAATCGTCCGGGCCCCTTGAGCGGCGGCAACGCCGGGTCGGCGTGGCTCGGGGTGTGGTAGCCCCACCCGCTGCTGTGGAACACGTTGATGCTCTTGGCGTTCTGCATCTCCGGCGGCGCATCCTGGCCGTACGGCGTGATCGCGCAGAACACCACACCGGGGTGCCGGGCCGCCAGGACGGAAGAGGCATGGTCGTCGATGACCGCGTGTGCCGATCCGATGAGGTCGTGCAACGCGTCCTGCTCGCCAGCTACGTCCAGCACCACGGACCGCTTGTTCGTGTTGAGGTAGGCGAACACGCTGGCCGGGGTGATCGCCCGGGTGGGACTGCCCGACCCGGGCTTCTCGACCTTGATGACCTCGGCGCCGAAGTCGGCGAGCAGCTTACCGCAGTATTCCCCGGCCACCGATTCGGCGAGCTCGACGATCCGGACGCCGTTCAGTGCCGACATGGCTGTTGCCTTGCGGCTCAGGGCTTCTTGCGCCCGGAGCGGCTCAGCCGCCACTCGGGTGGGAAGTTCAGGTCGTTGTCCTTCACCACGTTGTTGAGGCCCTTCTCGAACGTGCCCTCGGTGAGGTCGACGTCGTTCTGCTGGTCGTTCTGAATCATCGGCAGCATGCCCTCGACCATGCCGGTCAGCAGGCTGCCGAAGTACTCGCCCTTGTGCTGCTTGTAGAGCTCGAGGAAGGTCTTCTGCACCGCGACGGTGTCGGTGGGACGGGACTTCGAGCACGCCAGCGCGTACTTCTCGGTTTCCTTCTCGAGTTGATCGCGGGGCACGACGCTGTTGACGAAACCGCAGTCGTACATCTCCTTTGCGCTGAAAGGCCGCCCAGTGAACAGCATCTCGGAGAATTTGCGCAGGCCCATCGTCTCCGCCCACCACCACAGCCGCGGTCCCCAACCGACGTAGCGGAACGCCGGATGGCCGAACAGCGCGTCATCAGACGCGATAACCAGATCCGCGTCACCCGCCTGGTAGAAGTGCCAGCCGTAGCAGTAACCCTTGGCCTCGATGATGCTGATCTTCCGCAGCTCCTGCAGCGGCCGGTTGCCCGCCTTGGCCTTGGCGTAGAAGTCGGTGACTGTCGACAGGTAGCGGTAGGAGCCGCCCGGCGGGTATTTCACGTCGTCGTCGTTGATGGCCAGCTCGTGCAGCAGCGGCATGCCGGGGTTCTCCAGCATGCCCCGCTGCTCGGGGAGATCGCCGCCGCTGCCGAAATCCTCACCCTCGCCTCGAATCACGACGACCTTGACGTCGTCGTCGACGTTGCACTTGTGGATCAGATCCGCGTAGTTCTGCCGCATCCCCAGCGTGGTGGAGTTCTGTGCCTCCGGCCGGTCGAAGGTGATGTAGGCGATGCGGTTCTTCTTGTCCTTCTCGAACTTGATGTACTGCTCGGCTTCCTTCTTCATTTCTTCGTAGTCGTAATCAGGCATGCATGTCTCCCTACCATCTCGCTTTTACTTGAGCAGACAGCCCGCGTCGACGGGCAGTTGGACGCCTGTGACGTGACGTGATTCGTCAGAGGCGAGGAACAGTGCTGCGGCGTTGCTGATGTCCTCGGGCTCGACCCAGGGCACCGGAAGCGTGTGCATCATCTGCGACACCGGGGCGAAGTGCTCAGGTCCGGGATTCTCCTTGTCCGGGGCGAACAGCCGAAAGGCCGCCTCGTTCAACGCCATCGGCGTGTTCACCTGGGTCGGATGTACCGAGTTGACGCGGATGGAATGCTGACCCAACTCGACGGCGAAGATCCGCATCAGTGCTTACCCGCGTTGGCGACCGCAATGTCGAGCCTGCCCAGCTCCTGCACGCCCTCGTCGACTGCGGCCTTCGGGGCGACGTAGTCGCGAACGTCGACATCCGAGGCGATGATGTCGGCACCCTCCTGGGCCAGCCGCACGGCGTGGCTGCGGCTCTGGCCGGGCGCGGCACCCGTGATGAACGCGACCTTGCCCTCGACTCGCCCCGTCATGACAGCACAGCCGGCATCGACTCCCAGCCACGCACGGTGGACGTCGGGCTGAGCTCCGCGCTGGTGAGATCGACCTCCCACTCGGGGAAGCGGTCGAGGATCTCGTCAAGTGCGATGCGGCCTTCGAGGCGGGCCAGCGCGTTGCCCAGGCAGAAGTGGGTGCCGATGCCGAAGGCCAGATGCTGGTGTGGTTCGCGGTGGATGTTGAACGTCTCGCTATCGGGCCCGAAGCGGCGTGGGTCGCGGTTGGCGGCGCCGACGATCAGCATCATCGCGTTGCCTGCGGGCACCGCCTGGCCGTAGTACTCCCGATCGCGGGTCAGGTAGCGGCTCACGTGGGGAGCGGGCGGTTCGAAACGCAGCACCTCTTCGATGGCCGCGGGCAGTAGGGCCCTGTTGTTGACCAAGTCGCGGCGCTGATCAGGGTGCTCGGCCAGAACCTTGCCCGCCCAGCCCAGCAGCCGCGTCGTCGTCTCGCTGCCCGCGGTCGCGATCACCTGTAGATAAAGGAGCAGTTCGTCGCGGCTCAGGCGTCGGGTGGCACCGGTCTCGTCGGCGAACTCCGCGGTCAGCAGCTCGGTCATGATGTCGTCGGACGGATGCTCGGCCCGCCAGTCGATGTAGGAGGCGAACACCTCTCCGGTCGCGATGACCCCGTCGGGGTTCTCGGTCATCTTGCCGCCGCGCTCGGTTCGTAGCGTCGAGTCGCCGTGGTCGACGACGTGCTGCTGGTCGGCCTCGGGGATGCCGAGCAGCATCCCGATCACCTTCATCGGCATCTGGGCGCCGAGGTCTTTGACGAAGTCGAATCGCCCGGTCCCGATCAGCGGATCGAGGCAGCGCGCGGTGAACTCGCGGATCTTCGGCTCCAGCGCGGCGACCTTGCGCGGCGTGAAGATCCGGGACAGCAGCTTGCGGTGGATGTTGTGGATCGGCGGGTCCTCGAAGATCAGGGTGCCCGACGGGATCTCCATGCCCGACTGGATGATCTCGAGCACCGCGCCGCGGGCCGAGCTGAACGTCTCGTGGTCGTGCAGTGCGGTGTCGACGTCGTCGTAGCGGCTGAGCGCGTAGAACCCGTGGCGCTCGTTGAAGTAGAGCGGCGCTTCTTCGCGGATCCTTCGGAACATCGGATATGGATCGGCATTGAGCTCGACGTCGTACGGGTCGTAGTACACATCGTTACCCGTGCTTACTGTCACGCTGCCAGTCTTTCAGTGCCGGAAAGCGTTCGGGCTGTTTGTACTCTTTGCTTAAAAGAAAGGTCGTCGCCGCATGTCAGACATCGCTTTTCGGCCCGCACATGCACTGGCCGCCGCGATCAGTCGCCGCGAGCTGTCGAGCCGCGAGTTGCTGGAGCACTACCTGGATCGCGTCGAACGCGTCAACGCTCCGGTCAATGCCGTCGTCACGATGGACGCGGACAGCGCAAGGAAGGCCGCGGACGCCGCCGATGCGTCGCTGGCCCGCGGTGAGCACGGTGGCCCGCTGCACGGTGTGCCGATGACGGTCAAGGACACGTACCTGACCAAAGGCATGCGGACCACGTGCGGGCTGCCTGCGTGGGACCACGTGCCGGATCACGATGCCGAGGCGGTGCGAAGGCTACGCAGCGCGGGCGCGGTCATCTTCGGCAAGACCAATACCCCGACGCTCGCGGGGGACTGGCAGACCTACAACGCGATCTTCGGCACGAGCAATAACCCCTGGGACGCGGCACGCTCCACCGGCGGCTCGTCGGGCGGCGCCGCCGCGGCCGTCGCCACCGGCATGACAGCGCTGGAGCTTGGCAGCGACATCGGCGGCTCGATCCGATTCCCATCGAACTGGTGCGGCGTGTGCGGCCACAAGACGACCTGGGGCATCGTCTCGCAAGCGGGCCACCTTCCGCCCGCGCCGGGCACTCTGGCCAGCACCGACTTGTCGGTCGTCGGCCCGCTGGCCCGTGACGTCACCGACCTCGAACTCGCACTGGAAGTGCTCGCGGGCCCTGCGGGGCATGCGGCCGTCGGATGGCGGCTGGAATTGCCCGCCGCACGCGCGACGTCGCTGGGCGATCTGCGACTGGCGCTGTGGCTCGACGATCCCGCGTATCCCGTCGACACCGAGGTCGGCGACGTGCTCGCGGCGGCTGCGGGGGTGCTACGGGACGGCGGCGCGCAGATGGTCGACGCCCGACCAGCGGTGATAATGCCGGACGTCGTCCGCCTGTATCAGCAGTTTCTGTATCCGATCCTGCTGTCCACCATGGGGCGGCGGTCCTTCGACAACATGGTCTCGTTCGCGGACTCCCTGCCCGAAGACGACGACCGACCGCTGGCGCGCACGGCCCGCTTCGCCACCCAGCGCTACCGGGAATGGGTGTTCGCCAACGAAAAACGCGAGCAGTTGCGCGCGCTGATGGCGGACTACTTCACCGACGTGGACGCACTGTTGATGCCGGTGGCCATGGTGCCCGCCATCCCGCACGACCACAGCGAGCCGTTCCCGGAACGGGTGATCGAGGTGAACGGTGTGACTCGGCCGTACACCGACCTGATGGCCTGGGTGGCGTTGGCGACGTTGACGCACCTGCCCGCCACCGTCGTGCCCGTCGGTCGCACCGCGTCGGGGCTGCCGGTCGGCATCCAGATCGTCGGGCCCTATCTCGAGGACCGCACCACATTGGCTGTCGCACGCCTGATCGAGGGACTGCTCGGCGGTTTCGTCCCGCCGCCGGGGGCGTAATCCCTCGTTCACAGCCCGCAGGCGGATTTTGGCTAGCTTTCCCCTGTTGCCGTCGTCGGTGTTATGGCGCGCGGCCCTGGATCGGCTGTCGCGGGCACCGCAGGGTGACGGTCGCGCTGAGCGCGGCGACGTCCGACGCGGCGCATGGCGCTCGTGTGTGCACCTCAGCTTCAAGCCGACCTACACGAGACGATGTCACGACTTTGTCTCAGTTTCGTACCTGCCGGGCGCGGGAAGGACCTTCTGCGCCTGGTGCGCGACACGCTATGGCCCATCAATCATCACCTCGGGTAGGCCAATGAACGTGCATCAGTGCCGTGCCACGACGTTCCTTCATGAACCGCTCAGGCGATCACTCGCAACATGGTTGGGCGGCGAAGAGGTCGGATCAATGCAACGCTGCGCGCTTGAAGAGGGACACCAAAGCGAGCACGTTGGAGTTCCCGATGCGGCTGGCAGGGGCCGGTTCCGCTGGGATCAATATGGATTCCACATCGGGTCGACGGAGGGGAGCGACCACGGCGAGGGCCCCCGAACGCCATTCCGATCGTGGCAAGATACCGACTTCGCCGCAATGTTCGTGGCTCCGCCCGGCAAGCCCATGACGACGCGGCCGAAGGGAGGTCGCCACGCCGCTGATGCCCACGGATCCGTCGACGCACCGAACACGCGATCACCGACCGAAGCGTTATGGGCCCTGACCGCCGCCGTCGAGCGACTGGCCGACCTGATCTCCGCTGACCGCCATCCTCCGAATTCGATCTTCTAGCGAAATGTCGCGCAGGTGGATCGTCGACGCTAGGGGTAAACGAGGCGCTCGATGCCGGCGCAGTCGAGGCCGTCGTCGGCACCCGGTCTGGTCAGCGACGAGAGCCATTCCCACGCCGAATACAAGAGGCGGTGCGTCGACGCCGATGAAACCATGCTCACGTAATTGTTTCGGCCTGGGCTGGCCCGATGCACCGCACCGCGTGATTCCTAACGCGGCGACCCGCCGCTGGATAGGCCAGGCAGACCGAGGGCACCTCTGGATTCGCAAAGCTAACCACGGCCTCGCTACCGTGATGCCGCCCGCAGCTCAAAATCGTGCGCTCAAGGCCCAACCACCATGGATACCGATCCTCGTCGCCCTACCGCCGACGGACGACGGACCCGAAAGCCTCGTCGATTGGCGTCCGCTCTATGCGGGTGCCAGCGTTACCCTCATCGCTGAATTCTATTCGGCAGCAAAGCTTGTCAGCATGCTCACGCAGTAACTACCCATCTGCAACTCACGCAAAGATCGATCCGAGAGGCTGTGCGGTTGCCGTCTCAGAGGAGCCGGCCGCAAGGGAACACGCGAACATGTCATCAGCCTATAATTACTATTATAGTAAATTTAGGGCGTAAGGTGGTCGCGGTCGGATGACTGTTTGACGCGCCCCGATATCTGGGTGAAACCGTAAGTATCTGGGTGAAACCGTAAGTCGGACGGTGGTGGGATTGAAGCGGCTCTCGAGTGTTGATGCGGCGTTCTGGTTCGCAGAGACGTCCAGCTGGCACATGCACATCGGCGGCCTCGTGATCTGCGATCCGACGGACGCTCCGGATTTCTCGTGCGATGCGGTCCGCGAGCTGCTGGCCAACCGATTGCCGGAAGTGCCGCAGTTGCGATATCGGGTGGCCGGAGCGCCGCTGGGACTTGACCGCCCCTGGTTTGTGGAGGACGCCGAGCTCGATCTCGACTTTCACATTCGCCGGATTGCGGTGCCACCGCCGGGTGGCCGCAAGGAGCTCGACGACCTCATCGGGCGGTTGATGTCTTACAAGTTGGATCGCGCGCGGCCGCTTTGGGAGCTGTGGTTCATCGAGGGTGTCGAAAACGGCCGCGTTGCCATACTGACCAAGATGCACCATGCGCTCATCGATGGCGTGTCGGGTGCCGGGCTCAGCGAGATCTTGCTGGACGCGACACCCGAACCCCGGCCGCCGGCGCCTGAGCCGAAGGAGTCGTTGGTTGGTGTCGGTCTCCCGCGGTTTGAGCTCCGCGCGATCGGAGGAATGTTCAATCTCGCAGTGATGACGCCATATCGGATAATGCGCATGGGCGAGCAGATAGTGCGCCAGCAGCTGGCGGTCCGCGGCTTGACCAACAAACCACCTCGCTATTTCGACGCGCCGACCACGCGCTTCAACGCCCCGCTCTCGCCGCACCGACGCATCAGCGGGAGCCGGGTCCCATTGGATCGAGTCAAGGCTGTGAAACAGGAGTTCGACGTCAAGGTCAATGATGTGGTGCTGGCAATGGTGTGCACGGCGCTGCGCAATTACCTGCAGGATCGTGATGAGCTTCCGGATCGGCCGCTACTGGCCCAGATACCGGTGTCCACCCGCGGCGACGACACCGACGTGGGCAATCAGATCACATCGACGACGGTCAGCCTTCCCACCAATGTCTCGGACCCCGTCGACAGAATCGAAGCCATTCACGCCAGCGCGAAGGGCGCCAAAGCGATGGCACAAGCGCTGACGGCAAACCAAATCATGGGTTTGACGGAAACCACGCCGCCCGGCCTGCTGGCGCTCGCCGCACGCGCCTACACCGCCGCCCGGCTCGGGGAGAACCGCGCCCCGATCAACCTCGTGGTGTCCAACGTGCCGGGACCGGATTTTCCGATCTACATGGCTGGGGCGGTGCTGGAAACACTGGTGCCGGTCGGTCCGCTGGTGATGGATGTCGGGCTGAACGTCACGTGCTTCAGCTACCGAGACTCCGTTGACTTCGGCTTCGTCACCACCCCTGAAATCGCCAGTGACATCGACGAGTTGGCCGACGGTATCGAACCCGCACTGCGGGAGCTAGAGCATGCCGCAGGCCTAAACTCCCGACGGCAAAGCAGGCGGCGTCGCGATCAATGATGCCCTTCGACAAGGCAGCGCTCACCGACTACCGTCGTCCGCTTTCCGTGGGTGAGAGGGAACAGAATCGATGAGTGGTGACACCGTCGGGCTCACCGACATCGCCGTGCGGCTACCTGCCGTGGTCATTGACGCGCCCGTCGTTCTGCGTGGCACGATCACGGCATTCCTAGTCCGAGGCTCGGCTAAGCGGTCGATCGGCCGGGTCTTTCAAGAACGTGCGGCGCGCTACTGCGACCATGTTTTCATCCGTTACGGCGACGAAGCTCTGACCTACCGCGACGCCAACCAGACCGTCAACCGCTACGCGGCCACGCTGGCCGAACGCGGCGTTGGTCGCGGTGACGTCGTCGGCATCATCATGGGCAATTCGCCACGAACGGTGCTCCTGATGCTCGCGGTCGTCAAACTCGGTGCGATCGCCGGCATGCTGAACCACAAGCAGCGTGGCAACGTGCTGGCACACAGCGTCGGGCTTCTGGATGCCAAAGTCATCGTCGGCGAGGACGACCTGCTTTCGGCGGTCAACGAGTCAGGTGCAGAAGTCGCCGACACCTTGACCGTCGAGGAACTGGATCGCCTCGCTGCGGACGCGCCCGCAGATAACCCGGCGGTGACATCATCGGTGCTGGCCAAGGACAGCGCGTTCTACGTCTTCACTTCCGGCACCACCGGAGCGCCGAAGGCCAGTGTCATGACGCACTACCGGTGGCTGCGCGCAATGGGTGGATCCGGCGCCCTCGGCATGCGGTTGAAGAGCAGCGACACCCTCTACTGCTCCCTGCCGCTGTACCACAACACCGCGCTGACCGTGGCGGTGTCGGGAGTGATCAGCGCAGGGGCCACGCTCGCTCTCGGCCGGTCGTTTTCGGCGTCGCGGTTCTGGGACGAGGTGACTCACTACGACGCCACTGCATTCGTCTACATCGGTGAGGTCTGCCGCTATCTGCTCAACCAGCCGCGGAAGGACACGGACCGCACCAACAAGGTGCGCGTGATCGGCGGAAACGGACTGCGCCCGGATATCTGGGACGAGTTCACCGCTCGCTTCGATATCCCACGGGTTTTCGAGTTCTACGGTGCCAGCGAGGGCAATACCGGATTCGTCAACATCTTCCACATCCCCAAGACCGCCGGCTTTTGCCCCACCGCTGTGGCGTTCGTCGAGTACGACCCGGAGACCGGCGAGCCGGTTCGCGATGAGAACGGCCGGGTTCGCAAGGTGCGCCGCGGTCAGCCGGGTCTGTTACTGAGCAAGATCACCAAAGCCCAGCCGTTCGACGGCTACACCGACCCCGAAGCCAGCGAAAAGAAGTTGGTGCGCAACGCCTTTCGCGACGGCGACGTGTGGTTGAACAGCGGAGACCTGCTGCGTCCACAGGGTTGGCGTCATGCCGTGTTCGTCGACCGGCTCGGTGACACCTTCCGGTGGAAAGGCGAGAACGTGGCGACGACGGATGTCGAGGCGGCCGTGTCGACCGATCCGGCCGTAGACGCGGTCACGGTTTTCGGGGTGGGGGTGCCCGGCGCCGACGGGCGCGCCGGGATGGCGGCCGTGGTGCTGGACGAAGGCAAAGAGCTCGACGGTGCGTCGCTGGCTCAAACGGTGTATGACCATTTGCCCGACTATGCGGTGCCGTTGTTCGTGCGAGTCGTCGATTCGCTCGAGCACACCGCGACGGTCAAGGCCAAGAAGGTCGATTTGCGTGAGCAGGGCTACGGACCCGACGTCGACGATCCGCTGTATGTGCTCAAGGGCCGCGAGGAGGGCTACGTCCCGTTCTACGACGAGTACCCAGACGAGGTCGCAGCCGGTGAGCGTCCTTGCTGACATCGCCCGCAGGACCGCCTGACCCGAATTGGAGGACAGATGCAAGACAGTCAGCAGACGGGTGCGACCGCACCAGACGATGCCAATCCAAAGCGAAGAGGCATCGCCAACCGGTTGGGCGTCGGGGCTTTACCCCTATCCCAGGCGTTGAGACCGTTCACCCGAACCGGGGGCTTCTACGCCCGATCGTGGGGGACTTATCTCGATCGACAGCCCGACGAGCTTCCGATGGCTCGGCCTACCATCGCGCTCGCGGCGCAGGCCTTCAGCGACGAGATTGTGCTGTTGGGGTTTCGCCTGCTGCGCACGCCACCCGACGCAATGCGGCTGGAGCGCATACATCACGAGGTGATCGCCTCACTAGAGTTCTATGGCGAAAGGGGTTGGCTTCAGGAGCCTACGGGCTTCTTCGGGGCCCCCCCGCCACTGACCGACGTTTCCGTCAGGAATGTCAACAGCATGGGGCACACCTACGAACGCATATTTTTCGACAGTGAATATGAGCCTTCTATTGGTGAGGCGGGCCGGGACAGATGGTTGAGCTACACCGCGAACGACCGCGAGTACGGCATCTTGTTGCGACACCGAGAGCCTCGACCGTGGCTGGTATGTGTGCACGGCGCGGAGATGGGTCGGGCCGCATTGGACCTCAGGCTGTTTCGGGCCTGGCATCTTCATCAGCGTCTCGGTTTGAACGTCGTGCTTCCCGTGCTTCCCATGCACGGCCCCCGGGCACGGGGCCTACCCAAAGGCACCGCCTTCCCCAGTGAGGATGTCCTCGACAACGTCCATGGTGTCGCCCAGGCGGTGTGGGATGTCCGGCGGCTGCTGTCCTGGATTCGAGCACAGGAGCCCGAGTCACCGATTGGGCTCAACGGCATCTCGCTCGGCGGTTATCTCACCTCGCTGATCGCCAGCCTCGATGGTGACCTCGCCTGTGCGATTATCAGCGTTCCGCTCGCCGATCTAGTCGAGCTCGTCGCTCGCCATGCCGGCGAGAGTGACTATCTAGACCTCAGTCAGATGCTGACATCGGCCAGGCCCATCAGCCACATGATTTCGCCGCTTGGGCTGACACCGCAGGTGCCGATGCAGGGCCGCTTCATATGCGCCGGCATCGCCGACAGGTTGGTGCACCCGCGAGACGAAGCGTCGCGGCTGTGGGAGCACTGGGACAAACCGGATATCTGTTGGTTTCCCGGAAGCCACACCGGGTTCTTCCGTTCACGTCAGGTGCACCGATTCATCGACGGCGCGCTGGTGACGTCGGGGCTCGTCGACCCTGCGCGGTCAACAATCAGCTGATCTCGACAGGCAATCCAGCCGGTGAGCGAAAGGCCACGCGTCACAGCCTCTGCAGGGCGAAGGTCCAGAACTGAGTCCCCGGCGGACCGCCGAAGCAGCCGACGTCATAGACGGAGTTGATCTCGCCGGCCAGCGTGACGGGGTCCCAGCTATAGGTGTCGCGGGTGGGCATGCTGTAACCAGGAAGGCAGCGCAAGCCATCGTTGACGTCCACGGTCAACGTATAGCGGCCGTCGACAATGTGCGCGTCTCCGTCGTAGTAGGCGTAGAACTTCAGTCGCGGTATCGCGCTGATGTCAAGGCAATCCGGGGCCGACGGCTGACAATTCGATACGAACCATACCCACGAAGCCTGGGTGTACCTGTTCGTCAGCACATCGTAATTGCCAGGCTGCATCATGGCCTGGGCAGGCGGAGCAAGCGCCGACGCTGCCGCGGATAGCGCCGCGACGAAACTCATGACCATGACAGGTTTCATGGTCCCCTCCATCCATTCCATCCCGACGGCTGCCAATCAAATCACGTTGCCATACGTTTTGGTTGTTATCAGTCGATAACGGCGGCTTCCTTGCGCTCGGTGATCGGCCGGGCGAGCTCCTGCTGGTCGCAGATCCGCTGCAGTTTCTCCAGCGTCTCGTCCAAGCCGGCGCCCAATCGGCTACCGGGTGTGAATGTCGCGGGCAGGTGCTTCATACCCTGGATGACTCCGATGGTCTCGTAATGCTCTGTGCCCTCCGGGTCGCAGACGTAATCGGGCATCCGGTCGAGCACGGCCGTCAGCATCGACTTGAACACCGTGCGGGCCACGTTCGAGCCGACGCATCGGTGCACGCCGATCCCGAAACTGAAGTGGCGGTTGCCTTTACGGTCGAGGATGATCTCGTTGGGCTGCTCGAACACCGATGGGTCACGATTGGCCATCGCCCAGGAGATCCACAGTCGCTCACCCTCTTTGAAGCGAGTGCCCTCGAACTCCGTGTCCTCGGAGAATGTTCGGCCGTCACCCGGGGCCGGGGTGAAGTAGCGCAGAAACTCTTCAGTGGCCGCGTTGAGCAGGGTGTCGCGTTGGCGGCTGAGCAACTCGCGTTGGTCTGGATTCTCCGACAGCCATTCCAGCGAGTGCGCGGTCAGCGCCGTCGTGGTGTCGAAGCCGCCGCCGATGATCAGGCCGAGGTTGCCAAGGATTTCCAGGTCGGGGGCGGGCTCGCCGTCGATCCGCAGTTGCAGCAAGGCGTTCACCAGACCCGGCCGCGGGTTCTCCCGAACCTCCATCATGGTGTTGATCATGTCGATGCCCATCTGCCGGTTCATCTCTGCGACGCGCGCGGCGTCGGGCGAGTGCTCGGGGGTGGACACGGACAGGTGCGCGGGTTCGCTGTAAACCGGCCACTTCTTGAGCGCGATGCCCATCATCGCCAACGTGAGCACCGCGGGCACGATGTTGGCGAGATCGTCGACGAAGTCGATGCGGCCGGACTCGATCTTCTCGTCCAGTGCGGCGCGCACGATCTCGTCGACGAACGGCTGCCACCGCTTGACCGCGGCGGGGGAGAGATACGGGTTGAGCACACCGCGGTAGACGCTGTGTTCTGGCTCGTCCATCTCCAGGATGCCGCCGCGCACGACCGTGGCCCGCTGCGCTTTCGGGATCGTGATGCCCTGGTACGGCGTCTCGCCCGTCAGATCATGATGGTTGGACACCACGGGGCAACGGGCGAGCTCGAAGACTTCCTTGCTGCCCGCGGCCACCCAATGCCCGTCATAGGTGTCCGACCACGCCATCGGGCACTTACCCTGCATCTCCTCGGTGATCTTCTCGAACTGCAGCCGGTATTCCGGTGTGTGCCGGTCGAAGTGATATCGGTTCTTCTTGCGACCGCTGCCGGCGGCGCTGATGTCGTCGACGGTCACGGTCGTCCTCACTCCTCGATCGAGATGGCCTGTTCGGGACACGAGTGCACGGCCTCGCGCACCGCGTCCTCCTGGTCGGGTGGAACTACTTCGTTCACCGGCGACGAAGTGCCGTCAATGTCGCTGAGCTGAAACGAATCCGGCGCGATCATCGCGCACAACGTGTGTCCCTGGCAGCGCTCCGAGTCGACAGAAACCTTCACTTCTTGACCTTCCTTAGACGTGGTAGTCGTACCACTTCAGGTAGCCGCCCGCGTCGACGCGCTGCTGTGTGCCGGTGATGTAGCGGGCCTCGTCCGAGGCCAGGAAGAGCACCATGTTGCTGATGTCCTCCGGCTCGACCCACGGAACCTTCATGGCCTGCTGCACGTAGAACACTGGCTCGGCGTCGGCCTGCGTCGGGTTCTCCAGATCCGGCCGGAACGATTTGTACATCGGCGCGCTCTGCAGCATCGGCGTGTTGGTGTTCGTCGGGTGCACCACGTTGGCGCGGATACCTCGCGGTGCGAGCTCGGCCGCGAGACTGTGCACGTACTGCGACAGCAACCTCTTCGAATGCAGGTAGGCGGCGCCACCGGGGTCGGTGCCGGGATTGTCGTTCTTGGCCACGTCCATCAGCGCTGCGGTGGAGCCGGTGGCCACGATCGAGGCGCCCTCGACGAGATGCGGCAGCGCGACCTGGATGGCGTTGATGGTGCCGACAAGGTTGGTGTTCATCACGTCGATCCAGGCCTGCATATCCGCCGAGCCCTTCATGCCCGCGATACCGGCCGCCGTGACGACGATGTCGAGCTTGCCCAGTTCTGCAACGCCGTCGTCGAGGGCCGACTTCAGCGAGACGACTTCGCTCACGTCGACCTTGGCCGTGACGATGCGCTGCCCCGTCTTCTCGACGAAACGCGCGGTCTCCTCGAGGTCTTCCGGCGTCGCCATCGGGTAGCCGACGGTCGTGAAGTCCTCGCACCGGTCGACGGCGATGATGTCGGCGCCCTCCTCGGCCAGCCGGACCGCGTGGCTGCGGCCTTGGCCGCGCCCTGCGCCGGTGACGAAGGCGACCTTCCCTTGTACGCGTCCCACTCCTGGTGTCCTCTCGTTTCCTGTCAGGTGTTCCGGCCGCCGTTGACGCCAAGGATCTGACCGGTGATGTAACCGGCCTCATCGGAGATCAGGAAGGCGCACGCGGCGGCGATGTCCTGCGGTGTGCCGACGCGGCGCACCGGCGTCCTGGCGATGTGGTCGTCGACAGTCCCCCCGAGAAGGCCCCGCTCCTCGGACTTGCGCAGCATCGGGGTGTCGATGAAGCCGGGCGGCACTGCGTTCACGGTGATCCCGGCGGGCCCGTATTCGAGGGCTAGCGATTTGGTGAGGCCATTCACGGCGGATTTGGCCGCCACATAGGCCGACATGTATGGCTGGCCGGACTGCGCGCTGGACGAGGAGATGTTGACGATCCGGCCCCAGCCTGCCTCGACCATGTCCGGCAGCACCGCCTGGACGCAGTGGAATACGCCGTTGAGGTTGACGTCGATGACGTGTCGCCAGTCGTCGAACGTCAGGTCGGTGAACCGCTTGAATCGTTCGATGCCCGCTGCGTTCACCAGGATGGTGACCGCGCCGAGTTGGTCGCGGATGGCCGCCATCGCGGAATCCACTGCGACGCGGTCGGTGACGTCGGCGGTGTGCGCCAATTTGTCGTCGGATGCGAGGAGATCGATGGTCGCGACGTGGTACCCGTCGGAGCGAAGCCGGTTGACGACGGCCTGGCCGATGCCCGAACCGCCTCCGGTGACGACGGCGGTCTTCATGTCGTCGCGCTCGTCTCAACTATCAAGAATCAACCTTTCCGATTATGAGAACCGTACTCTCGCCCTGCGCGATCCCGCAAGACAAATCAGGCCTAATTGTCGCATCGGTTTCCAGGTCAGCACAGTTATCAAGGCACATGACTAGGCCATCTTCGTTCTCTTGAGTTCTCAGGACGCGAATGTATGATTCGCCGAGCATGAGAATGAAGTTTCCATCACATGGCCACAATCCTGGGAGGGGTGAATGCCGGAAGTGTCGACGACCTCGGGTGGCGGGCCCGTCACCGACACATCTGAGCGGCACGCCGATCGGCGGATGCTGATCGACGGTCAGCTGGTCGAGACCCCGGGGACGTTTCCTTCTATCAACCCCGCAACGGGGGGGGTGGTCGGCCACGCTCCGGACGCGACGGTGGCCGACGCCGAGGCCGCGATCGCAGCGGCGCGGCGGGCCTTCGACAACACCGACTGGGCGACCGACACCGAGCTGCGGATCCGTTGTCTCGAACAGCTTCACGCGGCGCTCGTTGAGCAGCGCGACGAATTGGCCGCACTGACCACCGCCGAAGTCGGGGCGACGGCCGGCTTGATCGCTGGTCCGCAACTCGACGCACCGATCGAGATCGTCCGCTACTACGCGGACTTGCTGAAGACGTATCCGTTGACCGAGGACCTCGGAAACACCGAGAGCCACGGCATGCAGCACCGCCGCTGGGTGGAGAAGGAAGCCGCCGGGGTGGTGGCGGCGATCATCGCCTACAACTATCCGACCCAACTCGCACTCGCCAAGCTCGGGCCCGCACTCGCGGCAGGCTGCACGGTCGTGCTGAAGGGTGCGCCCGACACGCCGCTGATCACCCTGGCGCTCGGCGAGCTCATCGCCAACCACACCGACATTCCCGCCGGCGTGGTCAATGTGCTCTCCGGCGTGGATCCTCAGGTTGGTGTCGTACTGACCAAGAGCCCCGACGTCGACATGGTCACCTTCACCGGCTCGACGCCGACCGGCCGGGCGATCATGGCCGCGGCCAGCGAGACCTGCAAGCGTGTCTTCCTCGAACTGGGCGGCAAGTCGGCGGCGATCCTGCTCGACGATGCCGACTTCGACATGGCGGCGCTGTTCTCGTCGTTCGCCACGGCAAGCCATTCCGGCCAGGGCTGCGCCATCACGACCCGAATGCTGGTGCCGCGCAAGCATCACGACGAGATCGTCGAGAAGATCAAGAACAACTTCGACCTCATCAAATACGGCGATCCGACCGATCCGGACACTTACATGGGTCCGCTGATCAGTGCGAAGCAGCGCGACAAGGTCGACGGCATGGTCAAGCGGGCCGTCGAGGCCGGCGCCACGCTGGTGACCGGCGGCGAGAAGATCGATCCGGGCTTCTTCTACACGCCGACGCTGCTCACCGATGTCGATCCCGACAGCGAGATCGCCCAGGACGAGGTCTTCGGTCCGGTGCTGGCCGTCATCGCCTACGACGACGATGACGACGCGGTGCGGATCGCCAACAACTCGATCTACGGCCTGTCCGGGGCGGTGTACGGCAGCGAGGACCGCGCCGTAGCGGTGGCGCGACGAATCCGCACCGGCACCCTGTCGATCAACGGCGGTATGTTCTACGGCGCCGACAGCCCGTTCGGCGGATACAAGCAGTCAGGCATCGGGAGGGAAATGGGAGCGGCCGGACTCGAAGAATTCTTGGAGCGCAAGACATTTGCGTCGGTGATCAAATAATGAGTCGACCGCTGGAAGGAATACGCGTCCTCGAGGTCGCCATGTACGGCTTCGTCCCGTCGGCCGGTGCGGTGCTCACCGAATGGGGCGCCGACGTCATCAAGGTCGAACACGCGATCACCGGTGACCCCCAGCGCGGGCTGCGCCAGACCGGTCTGCTGCGCGTCGAGGGTGATCCCAACCCCAACATCGAGCACGCCAACCGCAACAAGCGCAGCATCGGGCTGGACATGTCGGTGCCCGAGGGCAAGAAAGTGCTCTACGAGCTCGCCAAGCGTGCCGACGTCTTCTTGACCAGCTTCCTGCCCGGCCACCGTAAGAAGTTCGGCATCGACGTCGACGACATCCGCGCAATCAACCCCAAGATCGTCTATGCAAGGGGCAGCGCACTCGGACCTCGTGGTGAGGAGTCGGTGAAGGGCGGCTACGACATGACCGCCTTCTGGTGCCGCGCAGGCACCGCGGCCACCATCACCCCGCCCGGGATGCCGGGGATGATCGGGCCGCCGGGTCCCGCGTACGGCGACACCATCAGCGGGACCAACCTCGCGGGCGGCATCGCGGCCGCGCTGCTCAAGCGGGAGCGCACGGGCGAGCCGTCGATCGTCGACGTCTCGCTGCTAGGCAGCGGGTTCTGGTCGTTGGGGCACACCGTCGCATTGACCAAGCACCTCGGCGAGCGCATGGAGGCGTTCCCGCCGGGCGTGCACGGTTCGCCGATCAACCCGCTCGTCGGGCTGTACCCGACCGCCGACGACCGCTACATCTCCTTCGTGATGATGCAGCCCACCAAGTTCTGGGCCGACGTGTGCAAGCACATGGACCTCGACGAGCTCGCCGACGATCCACGGTTCGGCACGGTCGAGTCCATCGCGGAGAACACCGCGGCGGCTACGGAGGCCTTGACCGAGGCGATGTCCAAGCGGACCCTGGCTGAGTGGAGCGAGCGGTTCACAACGCTGCTTGGGCCGTGGGCGCCGGTCCAGGACACCCTGCAGGCGGTCGAGGATGCCCAGATTCGGGCCAACGAGTACCTCGTGCAAGCGGGTGAACTCGAATTGGTGGCGAATCCGGTGCAGTTTGATGTCAGCGCTCCCCAATCCGGACCCGCGCCGGGATTTGCGGAGCAAACTGACGAAATCTTGCTCGAAATCGGCTTGGACTGGGACCGCATCATCGAACTCAAGACAGCCGGCGCCGTCACCTAAATCACGAAGGATCCCATGCCCGACGTCGTTTCCATCGGCACATACCTGCCGTGGTGGGGAACCACCCAATGCCGAGTGGTGGGCGACGGCGGCGTTGCGGCTTTCCCACCGCGGCAGATCGCGGCCGACCAGAACAACCGGTTCGACCGCACCGCTCGCAATCAACTCGGCGTGGCCGACCTCGACGGCGACGGTGATCGCATCTTCGACTCGGCGCGGCATCAGCACAAGCCGGATATGACTTCTTTTACCTCCCCGACGACGCATGCCGCCAAGCAGACGTTCGCGATGGCCTGCATAACACTCGTTGACGTCGACGTCACCGAAATTCATGATTCCGACACGGGAACTGGACCGATCGGCTATGAAGAGCTTGGCTTTGCCGAGCGGGCCGGGGGCTACAGGCTTGTCGAGGCTGAGGTGACAAGTGTCGGCGGTGCGCTGCCGGACAACCCCAGCGGGGGGTTATGGCCGAGGCCACCCTCCAGGGGCGACGGGCGTCGCACAAGGCGTGGCGCGCTACGCGCGACTTCCGAGGGGAGGCGGCTCACCAGGTGGATGGCGCGCGTGTTGCCTTAGCCCATAACATCGGCGGACCGACGGCCGTGTCGGCCGCGACGGTTCTGGAAGGATCGGCCAATGGCGCGGGATAGCGGACCGGAACGATGGTCGACCGGCATCTCACTCGGACGCGGTTCCAAGCCGATGGAGGCCGTCGGCGGATTGTTTGCGATGTCGAAGGACGCGGTGCGGAACGTCTTCCGGCGGCCGTTTCAGTGGCGTGAGTTTCTGGAGCAGTGTTGGTTTGTCGTGAAGGTATCGCTGGCACCCACGGTGTTGGTGGCGATTCCGTTCACCGTGCTGGTGTCGTTCACGCTCAACATCCTGCTGCGCGAATTGGGCGCGGCGGACTTGAGCGGTGCCGGTGCGGCGTTCGGCGCGGTAACCCAGGTCGGTCCGCTGGTGACGGTGTTGATCGTGGCGGGCGCGGGCGCCACGGCTATGTGTGCAGATCTGGGTTCGCGCACGATCCGGGAAGAGATCGACGCGATGGAAGTGCTGGGCATCGATCCGGTGCAACGCCTGGTGACCCCTCGGATGCTGGCCTCTGGTTTGGTGGCCCTACTGCTCAACAGCCTGGTGGTGATCATCGGAATCCTGGGCGGCTACACATTTTCGATCTTCATCCAGGACGTCAATCCGGGCGCGTTCGCCGCGGGCATCACACTGTTGACCGGGGTCCCAGAGGTGATCATCTCGTGTGTGAAGGCGCTGCTGTTCGGGTTGATCGCCGGGTTGGTGGCCTGCTACCGGGGCCTCAACATCACTGGTGGTGGCGCGAAGGCGGTGGGCAACGCCGTCAACGAGACCGTGGTGTACGCATTCATGGCGCTGTTCGCGATCAACGTGGTCGTGACGGCCATCGGCATCCAGATGAGCCAGGACTAACCGATGGGAACACAAACCGTACTGCGCAGTCGCTTTCCGCGGCTGGCCCGGGGGCTCAAGATGCCGACCGACCTCTTGGGCCGCGCCGGCGATCACATGTTGTTCTACATACGGGCCCTGGGCGGGGTGCCGCATGCGACCGTTCATTTCCGCCGCGAGATCATCCGGCTGATCGCCGAAATCTCCATGGGGGCGGGGACCTTGGCGATGATCGGCGGCACCGTGGTCATCGTCGGCTTCCTGACTCTGGCCGCCGGTGGAACGCTCGCGGTCCAGGGATACAGCTCACTCGGCGACATCGGCATCGAAGCCCTGACCGGGTTCTTGGCCGCCTTCATCAATGTGCGAATCTCGGCCCCGGTGGTGGCTGGCATCGGGTTGGCGGCCACCTTCGGTGCGGGTGTAACGGCTCAGCTGGGCGCGATGCGCATCAACGAGGAGATCGACGCGCTCACGGCCATGGCGATCCGTCCCATCGAATACCTGGTCTCCACCCGGATCGTCGCGGGGATGATCGCGATCACCCCGCTGTACTCGATCGCGGTCGTCCTGTCGTTTCTGGCTTCCCAGTTCACGACGGTGGTGTTGTTCGGGCAGTCGGGTGGACTGTATGACCACTATTTCAACACTTTCCTCAACCCCGTCGACTTATTGTGGTCGTTCCTGCAGGCGATACTGATGGCGGTCACGATCTTGTTGGTGCACACGTATTTCGGGTATTTCGCCTCCGGCGGGCCCTCCGGCGTCGGCGTCGCCGTGGGTAACGCGGTGCGCACCTCCCTGATCGTCGTCGTCTCCGTCACCCTTCTGGTGTCGCTGTCCGTCTACGGTTCCAACGGCAACTTCAACCTGTCGGGATAGGTGGCGCGCCGATGAAAAGTAGTGCGGTACGCCCGCTGACTGGCCTGGCAATGCTTGTCGCCGTCGGCTTGATCGTTGCCTTGGCCATCGGCTTGTTCCAGGGCAGCTTCACCAAAACCGAACCAGTGACAGTCATTTCGGATCGCGCGGGTCTGGTGATGAATAACGACGCCAAGGTCAAGATGCGTGGCGTCGTGGTCGGGAAAGTCGATTCGATCGAGAGCCGGCCCGACGGCACGGCGGCGCTGCGGCTGGCGATGAATCCGTCGGAGCTGAAGTTGATTCCGGCGAACGTGAAGGTTGACATCGCATCGTCAACGGTGTTCGGCGCCAAGTCCGTCGAGATGGTCTCTCCCGATAACCCGTCACCGCAGCCGCTCCGCCCGGGTCAGGTGATTCAAAGCCAGCACGTCGTGGTGGAGATCAACACCGTCTTCCAGCAGTTGGTGCAGGTGCTGGACAAGATCGATCCCGCCAAGCTCAATCAGACACTCGGAGCGATCGCAACGGCGTTCAACGGCCGAGGCGAGAAGTTCGGCAAGACGCTGACCGACTTCAACGCGTTCCTGGCCAAGATCGAACCGAGCCTGCCCAATCTCAGCCATGACCTCGAAACCGCTGCTCCGACATTGGGTGCGTACGCGGATGCGGCGCCCGACCTCATCAGTACCGTCGGCAGCACCACACAGATCAGCCATACCATCGTCGACCAGCAACAAGAGCTTGACGAGTTCTTGGTCAGCTCAATCGGTTTAGCGGACGTCGGAAACGAGGTGATCGGCGGAAACCTGCCGGCGCTGACCAATGTGCTGCACCTGCTCGTACCGACCACGGACCTGCTCAACCGGTATCACGAATCGCTGACTTGCGGTATTGGCGGACTCGCAGTGCAGGCGAACTCGCCACCGCTTCCGGGTAACAACAGCGCCGTGGTGGTGTCTGCCGGCCTGACGCTCGGTGTCGAACGCTATCGCTACCCGCAGGACCTGCCGAAGGTAGCCGGCAAGGGCCGGCCGTACTGCAAGGAACTGGGTCTGCCCAACGTTCCCCCCGAG
>JBKPSU010000024.1:0-13087 GCA_046735135.1 Actinomycetota bacterium | reverse complement strand
ATCTCGTTCCCCCACTTGCCGATACGCTCGATGTCGTCAGCGCGCTGAAGCCCGAGGAGCTCGACAGGTGCTGGATCTGGGTGGCGACGCCGAGACATGTCGAGAAGGCGGCCGCTGCCGGTGCGCGCAAGTTCCAGTACTGCTTCTCCGCATCGGACTCGCACAACAAGGCCAACATCGGCCGGACGACCGAGGAGAGTGTCGCGGCGATGCCCGACGCGGTCCGAATCAGCCAGAAGGCCGGCGGCGCCATTCAGCTGTGCATCGCCACCGCGTTCACGTGTCCCTTCGAGGGCCTGACCGACCCGGAGCGCGTCATCGGCATCGCGAACGATGTGCGCACCGCCGGAGCCGACGACATCGTCGTGTGCGACACCATAGGCCAGGCGATCCCCACCCAGGTGAGCGACCTGATCACCGGAATTCGGGAACGAACCCGACAGCGCCGCATCGTCTTCCACGGCCACGACACCTGGGGACTCGGCGTCGCCAACACGCTTGCCGCCATCGACGCGGGCGCCACGCTGGTGGACGGCTCGCTCGGCGGCCTCGGCGGCTGCCCCTTCGCACCAGGTGCGAGCGGAAACACTCCGACCGAAGACCTCCTGTTCGCCACTCGACCAGAGTGGTTAACGCCATCTACGCTGGCGTCGATGGTGGACATCACCGACAAGCTTCTCGCCGAACTCGGTGAGCCCAACCGCTCCCGGGCGGCACAGGGTGCGCGATCCAAATCAACCGCGTTCGACTGGGTCATCGGCGGTAGCGGTGGCGGCTGAGCCCGCGTTCCTCGTCACCTACCCCATACCCGAGCCCGGAATGAGCGCGCTGCGCGCAGCAGGCCGGGTGCACATCCCGGACACCCAGCCGACTGCCGAGGACTTGCGGGACGCGTGCAGCTCGGGCGACTTCGACGTGGTGGTCGCCCAGCTGTCCGACCGGTTCGACGCCGACCTGCTCGCGCAGGCGAAGCTGACCGGAATCTCGAACTACGCGGTCGGCTACGACAACATCGACGTCCCCGCGGCCACCAGCAACGCCATCGTCATCGGCAACACCCCCGGCGTGCTCACCGACGCCACCGCCGACCTCGCGATGCTGCTCATCCTGGCGACGGCCCGGCGCGCCATCGAAGCAGACGGGTTCACCCGTTCCGGGCAGTTCACCGGGTGGAAGCCCGAATTGCTCCTCGGCCAAGATGTTTCGGGCGCGACATTGGGCCTCGCCGGCTTCGGTCGCATCGCCCGAGCCACCGCTCACAGGGCCGCCGCCTTCGGCATGTCGATCACGTTCTGCTCCCACCCGCCTGCGGGACGACGTGTCGACGACGCCGAGCTCGCCGTGCTTCCGTACCCGGTCCGCCAGGTCGATTGGGCCGAGCTCGTCGATGGCAGCGACTTTCTGTCTGTGCATGTGCCGTTGGCGCCCACCACCAGACACCTGGTCGACGCGTCCGTGCTTTCGGCGATGAAACCGACGGCGATCCTGGTCAACACCGCGCGCGGTCCGATCGTCGACGAACGCGCGCTTGTCGATGCGCTCGGCAGCGGTCGTCTCGCCGGTGCGGGACTCGACGTCTACGAAGACGAGCCGCGGCTGGCCCCTGGGCTCGCCGACCTGCCCAACGTCGTCCTCATGCCGCACCTGGGCAGCGCGACCACCAAGGTCAGGGCCAAGATGGCCGAGCTGTGCGCCGACAACGCGATCGCCATGGGTCGCGGCCAACTCCCTCCGCACTGCGTCAACCCGGACGCGATGAGAGATGGCTGACCGCGAGTACATTCACGACATGGCCACCGATGAGCCCGCGGCGTCGTCGAAACAGCAGCCGCTGCTGGTGCTCGGCAAGATCACCGAGATCCTCGATGCGTTCACCCTGACCCGCCCCGACATGAGCCTCGGCGAGATCCAGCAGGCGACAGGGCTGCCCACCTCGACGGTGCAGCGACTGGTCAGCAACATGGTCGCCCAGAGCCTGTTGGACCGGACGGGTGACCGCATACGGATCGGCGTCAGGATGTCGTATTGGGCGGCGACCGCGCTCAAGGACCTCGACGTGCTCGCCGTCGTCAACCCGGTCCTCAAGGAGATCCGCGACAAGACCGGAGAGACGGCCTGCTTCTTCAAGGTGGAGCAGAACTACCGGGTGTGCGTCGCGGTCGCCGAAACGCACCACGCGCTGCGCCGAGACATGTACGTGGGCAAGGTCATTCCCCTGCATGTGGGTTCCGCGTCACGAATTCTGCTGGCGTGGAATCCCGAACTCGCGGAACGGATTCTCGCCGCGCCGCTGGAGCCGATGACCGATTTCACCGTGACCAGCCCCGACGAACTGCGCGCGCTCATCGCTCAGGCCAAGGCCGACGGCTACGCGATCACCGCGGGCGAACGCGAGGATTCGGCTTCGGGCCTGTCGGCGCCCGTCTTCGACGCTGCGGGCGACATTCTCGGCGCCATCACCATCAGCGGACCGACCATCCGCATGCCGATCACCCAGTGCGAGGGCTGGGTCGACCTTGTTGTCGGCTACGCCGAACAGGTCACCAGGACGATTGGCGGCCGTCTCCCGCAATGATCGCATCGAGGAACTTCTCCGAGGCTGCCTGCACTCGCCGCGAAAAAAGTTGACCCACATGGCTTCCTCGGTGCCAGAACAGCTCTCCACCCCACCGTTCGTGCAGTGCCTGCGCCGGCTGCCGCATCGCCATTCGGTCATGCCACGCGCCGACGATGAGGCGTCGGTGTGAAGGCGCGGTGGGCTCCACGGACAGGTGATCGACCGCGGACGCGATGGCCGCGACCGTCTCGGAGCCCAGCAGCGCGATGGTCTCGTCCACCGAAGGCCCCCACCGGCCGAGGTGCTGTGCGATCATCGCGTTGAGCCCGAGGATCGGCGTGAACACCGCGACCCCGTCGACGTCTTCAAGGTGCGAAACCAGCGCCGCGACAGGACTTCCCATTGACACGCCGGACACCGCGATCGCCTTGGATTGCGGTCGCAGCCACCGCACGAGTGCACGGACCTCCGAAACGGCACGCATCATTCCCGCGACGTTGGTCAGCGGGTCCATGTTCGGATACGGCGGCCACGCGGCGCGCCGCGCACCGTGGCCCGGCTGGACCGGCAGCGCGATGTTGTAACCCAACTCGTCCCTGACCCGCCGGGCGCGGGAGAACAACAAATCGATCGGTTGGCCTTGGCCCGCACCGTGCACCCACACCAGCCACGGCCTGCCGTCGTCGCCGCAGCGGCAGAGGTGCACCACAGCCTTCGCAGATCCACCAAGGCCGACGCCGGTCAGCGATGGCGGAAGCGCCGGATCGTGGTCGAACGTCAGCTTCTCGTAGCTCAGTCCACCGAGTCTGCGCCGCCGAATCGATCGCTCCCGCAGGGGTTCCGGTGCGGTGTGTGCCCGGTCGACACCTAATTCCGACAGTTCCTCGGCCGCGGCAGCACAGGAGTCCAACGTGCGCTCGAGCCTCGGCGGCGGCGCCGTCAGCGTCATGCCTGACAGTGCGAGTTCGTCGAGCATTACCTCGCCGAACTGGCGGGCTCCCCTCGACGACACCGGATTCCAGTCACCCGAACGTCGCAGCGCGGCATGCGTACGGGGCACGACGCCCGCGAAATCCCTGCCGATCCGGTACGCCCGTTCCGAGGTCTTCATCAGGCGAGCTTGAATCCCGGGTAGCCGGCGGCGGCGACCTCGTCGCACCGGCGGCGGTACTCCGGGATGCCTCCGGTATAGCCCATGTACATCTGTTTCTTTCCCGGCACGTTGCCGCCGTTGTACCAGGAGTTGCAGCTGGGGTGAACGAGTACTGTCGGCGCGACCAGTGCTGTGATGTGGTCGATCCATTCCCGCTGGGCCTCGGGCTGCGCCTCGATCCTCTGGTATTCGTGCGTGCGCAGGTAGGTGATGCAGTCGCCGATCCACTCCACGTGCTGCTCCAATGCGGCGATGAAATTGCTTGCAGGCGCCGGACTTCCGGGACCCTGGACGATGAACAGGTTCGGGAATCCTGCGACGGCGAGCCCGAGATAACACAGCGGGCCTTCGTCGGCCCAGAAACCCTTGAGCGACATGCCGTCACGACCGCGGATGTCGATTCGCGACAGCGCACCGGTCATCGCGTCGAAGCCGGTCGCGTAGATGACGACGTCGAGCTCGTAACTGTCGTGTTCGGTGTCGATGCCCGTCGGCGTGACCGCACGGATCGGGCCCTTGCGCAGGTCGACAAGCGTGACGTTGTCCCGGTTGTAGGTCTCGTAGTAGCCCTGGTCGATGATCGGGCGCTTGCACCCGAAGGGATGGCTCGGTGTGAGCGCGGCGGCGGTCTCGGGATCGGTGACGATCCGGCCGACCGCCTCGCCGTAGAGCTTCGCGGCGATCTGGCTGGCCTCGATGTCGAAGAAGACATCACCCCAACTGAGCGCGCCCATGACGCCGCCCTGCTCGACGGCGCGCAGTTGGTCCTCCCGCGACGCCGTCTTCAACGTCGGATTGGCCATCATCTGGAACATCACCGAGAAGGCCGACAATCGGGCCGCGCCGATCGGGTGCTCCCGTTGCGCAGCGCGGATCTGGCCGTAGTCGGCCTTCATCTCGTCCAGTTCGCCGGGCTCGAAGGTCCGAACCCGCCAGGGCAGGGTGTAGGCAGGCGACCGCTGGAACACGTACAGGTGGTCAACCTCCTTGGCCACCACCGGGATCAGCTGCACACCGGTCGAGCCGGTGCCGATGACGCCGACGCGCTGTCCTGCGAGGTTCACCCCGCGCTTCGGCCAGCGGCTGGTGAACAACGAGGTGCCCGCGAAGGTGTCCATGCCTTCGATGTCGGGGTCCAGCGGTGCGGAGAGAATGCCCGCGGCGGCGATGACGAACGCGGCGGTGTAGCACTCCCCCGCCTCGGTCTCGACAGTCCATGTCGACGAGGGTTCGTCGAAGTTCATCGATACGACGTTGGTGCTGAACCGGATATCGCGCCGGAGGTCCAGCCGGTCGGCGACGAAGTTGAGGTACGCCTCGATCTCGGGCTGGGCAGGCATCGTCTCCGTCCACACCCACTCCTGTTGGATCTCGTCGGAGAAGCTGTAGGAGTACTCGATGCTCTCGATGTCGCAGCGCGCGCCGGGATACCGGTTGAACAACCAGGTCCCGCCGACGTTCTCGGCCCGTTCCAGCACCGCTACCACCAGCCCGAGTTCCCGCAGCCGATGCAACGCGTAGAGGCCGGAGAACCCGGCGCCGACGACGATCGCATCGAAGCGAAGAGCTGTCACCGTCCGGCCTCCCTGCGGTCCGTTCGAGCAAGTGCCGAAAACTATACTGTAATATCTTCCGTTGGCTAGACATGGCGGCAAGGAGGCTCGGCGTGAAGGTCCCGTTCACCTGGAAAGTCACCGGCTGGTTCATGGTCGGCTGGTCGGCCGAATTTCCCAGGGGCGAGGTACGGCCGCTGCGCTATTTCGGTGAAGACCTTGTCGCCTATCGCAACGACGCGGGCGAACTTCATGTCCTATCCGGCCACTGCCGGCACCTCGGTGCACACATCGGACATGGCGGCAAGGTGGTCGGCGACTGCGTCGAATGCCCCTTCCACGGCTGGCGCTGGGGACCCGACGGCACCAACCGCCATATCCCCTATCAGCCGGACCGGCCCAACAAGGCGCTGCGGCTACGCGTGTACCCGGTGCGCGAGCAATACGGGTGCGTGTTCGCCTGGCATCAGCCCGACGGCAAGCAACCGCAATGGGAGATGCCCGACCTGTTCGGTAAGTTTCCGCAGTTTCCGACCGACCCCGACGCGTATTACCGTCCGTACCCGGAGTTTTCGCGCCGCACCGAGCGCGAGCCGGTGCATCCGCAGATCGTCGCGGAGAACGGCCCGGATAGTGCGCACTTCCATTATGTGCACGGCGCGACGGTGACTCCGGTGTGCCTGAACTGGGAGGCCGTCGACGAGGAGTGGCGCTTCCTGACGGGATGGCCGGACGCGCGCAGCGACGACCCCGACAAGATGGCGCTGTACATCCACAGCCATTTCTCCGGGCTCGGCTTTGCGATCAGCGCATTCGAAGGGTCGTCGAACCACCGGCTGATCTTCGCCTGCACGCCGGTCGAGGACGGATACTCCGACATGTTCTATTCGATCTGGTGGCCGCGCCTGGATGGAGACACGTCGGACGTGCCCCCCGACTCGGTGCGCGAGAAGGTCGAGCGCCAGTTCCTCGGCACGGTATGGGAGGACCTCGACATCTGGCGATACCAGGAGTACATCGAGCACCCCGCGCTGTCGAAGGTGGACGCGAAACCCTATATGGCGATGCGTAAGTGGGCCACCCAGTTCTACGAAGTGCCCGCATCGGTATGACGGTCGATCTCGCCGAGATCGCGGCTCCAGCACGCACCGCGATCGTCACGCAGGAACTTCAAGGCGCCGTGGTCGGGCCGAACGCCGGCCTGGCAGTTCTGGCCGAGGAGGCGCGTCGCGAAGCGTTGCCGAACATCAAGCGGCTGCTCCCCGCCGCCCGCGCTGCGGGCGTGCAGATCGTGCATTGCCTGGTCCAGAAGCGGCCCGACGGCCTCGGCTCCAACCACAACGCCAGGATCTTCGCCATGAGCGGGACGGCCGTCGACATCAGCCCGGGCAGCGAGGGGTCCACTCTGTTGCCGGAATTCGGCCCTGCCCCAGACGATGTCGTGCTCTCTCGATGGCACGGCGTCGGACCGATGGGCGGCACCGACCTGGACGCGATCCTGCGCAATCTCGGCGTGACGACGATCGTCGCAGTCGGGGTTTCGGTGAACATCGCGATCACCAACCTGGTGATGGACGCCGTGAACGCCGCCTATCGGGTCGTTGTCCCGCGCGATGCGGTCGCAGGCATCCCCACGGAATACGCCACCGCGATCCTCGACAACACGATCTCGCTGCTGGCCACCGTCACCACCACCGAAGACCTGCTGACGGCCTGGGCCTGACCGGCGCCGGCGCCAACGTACTATCTACAAAGATGACCGCCCCCGCAATGCAATTCACCGTCCCCGCCGCCGCGGACGCCGTCGCCTCCGCGATCGGCGACCGGGAGTTCATCATCCAGGGCGACCGCCGTTACACGTACGCGCAGATCGTCGAGCGATCCACCCGTCTCGCGGCCTACCTGCACTCCCGCGGGCTTGGCTGTCACACCGAGCGCTCCGAGCTGGCGGGTCACGAGGTGGGCCAGGACCTGCTGGGCATCTACGCGTACAACGGGCCCGAGTACGTGGAGGGCATGCTCGGTGCGTGGCGGGCGCGCGTCGCCCCGTTCAACGTCAACTACCGGTACGTGAAGAACGAGTTGCAGTACCTGCTCGCGGACTCCGGTGCCACCGCACTGCTGTACCACGCGACGTTCGCGCCCAGGGTCGCCGATGTGCTGCCCGAGCTACCGCGCCTTCGGGTGCTGATTCAGATCGCCGACGACTCCGGCAACGACCTGGTGCACGGCGCCGTCGACTACGAGTCGATCGTGGCGTCGCGTGCACCGGAGCCGCCACCGGTCGTACCGTCCCCCGACGACCTGTACGTGCTCTACACCGGCGGCACGACCGGTATGCCCAAGGGTGTGCTGTGGCGCCAGCACGACATCTTCATGACGGCGTTCGGCGGCCGCAACATGTACACCGGTGAGACAACCGGCTCCTACGACGAGATCGCCAGGCGGGTCGCGGAGAACCCGGGCACCAAGCTGTTCACCCTGCCGCCGCTGATGCACGGCGCCGCGCAGTGGAGTGTGATGACGGCCCTGACCACCGGCCAGACGGTCGTATTCTCGTCCACCCCAAGCCGTTTCGACGCCGACGAAGTCGTGAAGACAGTCGAGCGGGAGAAGGTGCTGACGGTTCAGGTGGTCGGCGACGCGATGGCCCGGCCAATTGCCGACGCCATCGAACGGGGCTCGGCTGATGTGTCCTCGCTGGCGGTCATCGCCAACGGCGGGGCGCTGCTGACACCGACCGCAAAGCAGCGCCTGATCGACGTCAAACCAGGACTGATCGTGATGGACGGCGTCGGGTCGTCGGAAACCGGAATTCAGATGAGCCACATGTCCACGCCGGGCGCGGTGTCGACAGGCAAGTTCAATGCGGGGCCCGACACCAGTGTCGCGGCCGAAGATCTCGGCTCGATCCTCGAACCCGGGCACGACGGGAACGGCTGGCTGGCGCAGCGTGGTTTCGTCCCACTCGGCTACAAGGGCGACGCGGCCAAGACAGCCAAGACGTTCCCGGTGATCGACAGCGTGCGGTATTCGATACCGGGCGACCGCGCCCGCCATCTCACCGAGGGCGGCATCGAGTTGCTCGGCCGCGACTCGGTCACCATCAACTCCGGAGGCGAGAAGATCTTCGTCGAGGAGGTCGAATCCGCGCTGCTGTCGCACCCGGCCATCGCCGACGTGGTGGTGTCGGGGCGGCCGAGCGAGCGATGGGGGCAGGAGGTCGTCGCGATCGTGGCTCTTGTCGACGGTGCGACGGCCGACGCGCACGAGCTGATCGACCACGCGGCGGGCGTCATCGCCCGCTACAAGCTGCCCAAGGCCGTGGTTTTCCGGCCCGTCATCGAGCGCAGCCCGGCGGGCAAGGCGGACTACCGGTGGGCCCGCGAGCAGGCACTCAGCGACGGCGCCTGACCCGCCCTACCAGCGTTGAGATTCCTACTGTAATCTTTACAGTACCTATCGCAGTCCGTTCGAGAATGCTGGAGATCAACCGTGGATACCCCAGTGCTGGACGTCACCGCCGACGAATCGGCCGACCTGCTTCGCAACCCCTACTCCATTTTCGAGCGCAGGCGTCGGGACACCAGCGGTGTCTTCCGCGGCAGCGTCATGGACTGGACGCAGGCGCCGGACGAGCTGCGGCCCAAAGACCTCTACGCCGCGGTGTCCTTCGACGCGGTGAACCGGGTTTTCCGGGACACCAAGGCGTTCAACTCGCACATCTACGACTCGACCGTCGGCCTGTTCATGGGCCCGACGATTCTGGCGATGGAAGGCAAGAAGCACCGCGAGCACCGCAATCTCGTATCGGCGGCGTTCAAGTCGAAGTCGCTGCTGCGGTGGGAACCAGAGATCATCAGGCCGGTGGTCAGCGCGCTGATCGACGAGTTCATCGATGCGGGCGAGGCCGATCTGGTCCGCGAGTTCACCCTCGAGTTTCCAACCAGGGTGATCTCGAAGCTGCTGGGACTGCCCGAAGAGGACCTGCCGTGGTTCCGCAAGCGCGCGGTCGAGTTGATCAGCTACAACGTCAAGTACAAGAGGGCATTTGAGGCATCGGCCGCGCTGAAGGACTACTTCAGCGACCAGATCGACAAGCGCCGGTCGAAGCCGACCGAAGACATCATCGGCGACCTGGTTGCCGCCGAGATCGATGGCGAGAAACTCAGCGATGAAGCCATCTACTCGTTCCTGCGGCTGCTGCTGCCGGCTGGGCTGGAAACGACCTACCGGTCATCGGGCAATCTGCTCTACCTGTTGCTGACCCACCCCGATCAGTTCCGTGCCGTGCAGGCCGATCGTGAGCTCATGGCGCCCGCCATCGAGGAGGGGTTGCGCTTCGAGACCCCGCTGACCACGGTCCAGCGCTACGCGGCGGAGGCTACCGAACTCGAGGGTGTGGCGCTGCCGGAGGGCGCGGTGATCGATGTCTGCATCGGTTCGGCGAACCGCGACGAGCGCCGGTGGGAGCGCTCCGAGGAATTCGACATCTTCCGGAAACGTCTGCCGCACATCTCATTTGCCGCAGGCGAGCACACCTGCCTCGGGCTGCACCTGGCCCGGATGGAGACCAGGGTCGCGCTCGAATGCCTGCTCGACCGATTGACCGAAATCGAGCTGATCACCGACGACAACCCGCACATCTACGGTCAGCCCTTCCGTTCCCCGACGGCGCTTCCGGTTACGTTTGGCGCAGTGAGGTGACACGAACCGACCAGGAGGGCGAATCTTGATCAAGGTGATGGAGGGCGTACGGGTCCTCGAGGTTGCCCAATTCACCTTCGTGCCCGCCGCGGGGGCCATCCTCGCCGACTGGGGCGCCGACGTCATCAAGGTCGAGCACCCCGTGCGCGGCGACACCCAGCGCGGCTTCATCAACATGGGCGGCTTTCAGCTGGACCCGCAGCGGCACCCGTTGATCGAACATCCCAACCGCGGTAAGCGCAGCGTCGGCATCGATATGTCCACTCCCGGCGGGCAGGAAGTCCTTTACGAGATCGCCAAGGCCTCCGACGTGTTCCTGACGAATTACATGCCCGCTCAGCGCCAGAAGAACAAGTTCGACATCGAACACATCCGGGCTGCCAACCCGAACATCGTCTACGCCCGCGGCAGCGCCTACGGCGACAAGGGACCGGAGCGCGACACTGGCGGCTTCGACGGCACCGCGTTCTGGACGCGCAGCGGCGTGGGCCACGCGCTCACACCCGAGGAGCTGGGCGGCGCCTTGGCCCAAGGTATTCCGGCGTTCGGCGACTCCATCGGCGGGATGAACATCGCAGGCGGCATCTCCGCGGCCCTGTTCCACCGGGAGCGCACCGGCGAGGCACTCGAGCTGGACGTCTCGTTGCTGAGCACCGCGTGGTGGGCGGCGGGCGCGAGCGTGACCCAAGGCATGGAAACCGGCGAGACGATGCGCTCACTCATGCCGGATTCCATTGGCCCGACGGTGAACCCGTTCCTCGGCAACTACCTGACCTCCGACGGCGGCACCATCAACCTGTGCATCGTCAGCCCGACCGGCTACATCCGCGATGCGTTCGAACACCTGGGACTGTCGGAGCTGGCCGACGATCCACGCTTCTCCGACGTGATGCCGCTCATCGAAAATGCCGAGGCCGCAGCCGGTCTCATATCGGAGGCAATCCGCAGCAAGCCGTTCGAGTACTGGCGTCAGCATCTCAAGACGATGAAGGGTCAGTGGGCGCCGTTCCAGAGCCTGGTCGATCTGGCATCCGACGAGCAGGCGATCGCCAACGACATGATCACCGAGGTGGAGGCCGCCGACGGCGGCGAGCCCTTCAAGGTCGTCCGTGGGCCGATTCAGTTCAACCACGAACCGCTCGAGACCACCCGCGCCCCACAGGCGTCCGAACACACCGAGATCGTGCTGATGGAGCTCGGCATGGACTGGGACCGCATCGCCGAGCTCAAGGACTCGGGCGCCATCGCCTAACCCCCCGCAAGCGTGCGTCATCGCCTAATCCCGCGACCGTGCGTGTCTGCTCCTAACACGCCGTAAAATCTCCGCACTTTGCGCACCGTCGTACCCCCGCGAGCTGGGGGCACCTCCCCGCGTGCGGGGGAGCGGGTCTGCATCCCCACACGCCGCATGTCCTCCAGCGGTTGCGCACCCTCACCCGTCCTCCAGCGTGCACAAAAGGGTGGCGATTGTCGGCGTGTCGGGGTGCAGACCCGCACGCTCGCGGGTATGCAGACTGAATTACTGTAAGAGTTACAGTTGCGATACACTCGCCCCATGAACGACGTCGCGATCATCGGCGTAGGCCTGCATCCTTTCGGCCGGTTCGAGGGCAAGAGCGCGATGGAGATGGGCGTCGACGCCATCTTCGCCGCGGTCGCCGACGCGGGCGTCGACTGGAAGGACGTCCAGGCGGCTACCGGTGGCAGTTGGACAGTGGCGAACCCCGACGCGATCGTCGGCATGGTCGGGCTGTCCGGCATCCCGTTCACCAACGTCTTCAACGCGTGCGCCACCGCGGCTAGCGCCGCCAAGGCGTGCGCGGACGGCATCCGGCTCGGCGACTACGACATCGGCATCGCGGTCGGTCTGGACAAACACCCGCGCGGTGCGTTCACCGAAGACCCCGCCCTGGTCGGGATGCCCAGCTGGTACGCGGAGAACGGCCAGTATCTCACCACCCAGTTCTTCGGCATGAAGGCCAACCGCTACCTGCATGATCACAGCATCTCCCAGGAGACGCTGGCCAAGGTCGCCGCCAAGAACTTCCGCAACGGCGCACTGAACCCGAACGCGTTCCGGCGCAAGCCGATTGCCGAGGAGGACATCCTCAACTCGACGATGCTGAACTACCCGCTGACGCAATACATGTTCTGCGCGCCCGACGAGGGCGCTGCCGCGGTGGTCATGTGTCGCGCCGACATCGCGCACCGCTACACCAACAAGCCGGTGTATCTGCGGGCCGTCGAGGTCCGCACACGCAAATACGGCGCGTACGAGGTGAACACGACGTTCGCGCCCGTCGCGGAAGATGTGGCCCCCACGGTCTACGCCGCACACGCCGCGTTCGAGAAGGCCGGCGTCGCACCCGGTGATGTCGACGTGATCCAGCTGCAGGACACCGACGCAGGCGCCGAGATCATCCACATGGCCGAGTGCGGGTTCTGTGAACACGGCGAGCAGGAGAAGCTACTGGCCGACGGCGCAACCGAGATCCACGGCGCGATGCCCGTCAACACCGACGGCGGCCTGATCGCCAACGGCGAGCCGATCGGCGCATCCGGTCTGCGCCAGATCCACGAGCTGGTAAGGCAATTGCGCGGCGAGGCGGGCGACCGTCAGGTCCCCGGCGAGCCGCGCGTCGGATTCGCTCAGCTCTACGGCGCGCCGGGCACCGCCGCTGCGACGGTCGTCACGACGTAGCGCCGGCCCACCGATAAGCGCCGAACACCGGCGGTATGACGACGCCTGGCGGCGCGTCCAGCACATAGGGGATGGCGCGCACCGCCGTCATCGCGACCGCGAGCTGACCGCCCGCGACTCCCGGTAAATCAATCGGATCGTTGCCGATGGTCAGTTCCACACGCAGCGGCGGCACCCCGTCGACGAGGATTCGGACAAGGAACTCTCCGTCCATGTCCACATCCCACCCGGGGATGTCGTCGGCGGCCGTCCAGTGCTCCTCGGCCGCCAGCACGGCCACACCGCTGCGGCAGGCGGTCCAGGAAAGTATCTGTCCGACAACAGAACCGGCGGGCAACATGCCGCACGACACCTCGACGTCATGCGGCAGCGTCGCCGTCCGGACCTCCCGCCGGATCTCGTCGAATCGCAAGCCC
>JBKPSU010000023.1:0-20091 GCA_046735135.1 Actinomycetota bacterium | reverse complement strand
CCGGCGCGATTCGGAATCGCCATGCTGGTCGTTGCCCGTTTCCATGCCGAACACATGGCGAATGACGTCGACCAGCGAATCGTCGCCTTGGTGGTCGTCTGACTTTCCGTAGCCATTCCCGGGGTCGGCGAGCGCCATCGCGCCGCCAGCACCACCGATGAACAGCCCAGATACCACGAGGCATGTCGACGCGGCGACACGCACACGCGAAGCCACTCCGCCACCACCTCTCAGGACATTGTCCGCACACTTTGACGCTTGCGGCGATTGTCGCACAATCCGGCGCCCACGTTTGCTAGTGGACTGAACTACAGGCATACCAGGGCATGCCAGCGGACGCCCCGGCGGAGGCGATAGTGTTGTGCTGCGCCATCGCAGACACGAATGGCCGAAATGCCGACGAGATGACCGGAAGGCGGCCGGGATGGGCCTGTTCAAGCGACGTAAAAGCCGCGCTACTCGGCGAGCTGAGGCCCGCGCGATCAAGGCGAAGGCGAAGCTGGAGGCCAAACTCGCGGCGAAGACCGAGAACCGTCGCATCAGGGTCGCCCACAAGGCCGAGACGAGGGCGCTCAAGGCGCAGCTGCGGGCGCAACGGGACAGCGACAGGACTGCGCTGAAGGTTGCTGAAACAGAGCTGAAGGCGGTGCGCGAGGGCAAGCTGTTGTCCCCGACGCGCATTCGCCGGGCGTTGACGGTTTCGCGGCTGCTGGCTCCCATCGTCGTGCCGCTGGCCTACCGCGCTGCAATGGCTGCGCGCGGTTTCCTCGACGAGCGGCGGGCCGACAGGCTCGGCGTCCCGCTGACGCAGCTCGGCCAATTCTCCGGTCACGGCGCCCAGCTCTCGGCCCGCATCGCGGGCACAGAGCAGACTCTGCGGCTGGTCGCCGACAAGAAGCCGAAAGACGCCGAGACCAAGCAGTTCGTCTCCGCGATGACCGACCGGCTCACCGATCTGTCGGCTGCCGTGACGGCGGCGGAGAACATGCCGACGTCGAACCGGCGCACCGCCCACACCGCGATCTCCGATCAGCTCGACGCCATCGACGCCGACCTGATGGCCCGCCTCGGCGTGGCCTGACACACCGATACCGTGCGCACCCAGCCGCCCGTCGCCGCAGCCCGTCTGCGTGGCATGGCGGCAGGACTGCTCACCGCCGCACTGGCGGTGGCCGCCCACGGCGCCGCGGGCGGAGCGCCGACCGGCGCGGCCGTGGTGCTGTTGGCCCTGCTCGCAGCGACGATCGGCGGACTGGCCGTCACCATCGCCCGTACCGCCGACGTAAGACTTCTGCTGGCCCTTCTCGTGGCAGGCCAACTCGTCAGCCACGTGATGCTGAGCCTCGCTGGGCATAGCCACGGCGCGGCGGCGTCGTCGCCCACTGCGGCCATGCTCGTTGCGCACGGCGTGGCGGTTGGGGTGGGCGCAATCCTGATCGCGGCGGGCGATCGGCTCTGCCGTGCGGTGTCGCGGACCGTCGAGGTGGCCGTCCGCACGGTCGCCGCGCCGATACCCGTCACGCCTGCGGTCGTCACAACGGATGCCGACCAGCCGCTGCGTTCCGCGCTTCTCCTTGCCGCGTCCGTGTCACATCGGGGTCCACCGGTCGGCTGCGCCCGCTGACCATCCGAACCCCTTCGACACCAAGAAAGCGACAATCGAATGCTCTTCCCATCCAGGGCGCCCAAGCGCGCCCTCCTCGCTGTTGCCGGCGCCGGCTTCGCGATGTCCATCGGATTGGCGTCCGGCGCGGGGACCGCGTGGGCCCATGTCCATGCCGACATCGACGATCCCACGCCCGGCGCCTATGCAATAGTCACCTTCAATGTGCCTGGTGAATCTGAAAAGGGCGCTCTGACAACGAAGTTGAGCGTCAAGCTGCCCGATGTGGCATCCGCGCGGACCGAGGTCATGCCCGGCTGGGCCGCCACCCTCGACCGTGACACGGGCGCAGGAACCGTCCGTGGGGTGACCTGGACCGCCGACCCGAAGGTAGGCATTTCGTCCGACCAGTTCGCGCTGTTCCGGGTCTCGGTGAAGCTGCCGGAAGGCGACAGCGTGACCTTCCCCGCCACCCAGACGTATTTCGACGGCACAGTGGTGAACTGGGACCAACCACCGCTCGCCGACGGCGGCGAGCCCGAACACCCGGCGCCCGAGGTGAAACTGACCGGCGCGGCACCGACCGGATCCGGCCACGACGAGATCACGGCTAAGGGGGCTCCGGCCGCAGCCGCCGACAACACCGCGCGCTGGCTTGCCGGTGGCGCGATCATCCTGGCCGCCGTCGGCATCGGCGCAGCGTTGGTCACCCGGCGTCGCACATGATCCGGTCGTTCCGGCTCGCGTTCATCGCCGTCTTGATGGCGGCCATGGCGCTGACCGGTGCGCCTGTCGCCGCCGCGCACGCTGTCCGCATCGCCACCGACCCCGCGGACAACGCCGCGCTGGCCGCGGGACCGCAGCGGGTCAGCGCGACGTTCAACGAGGAGTTGCAGCCGCAGTTCGCCGCGATGACCGTGGTCGGCCCCGACGGAAACTTGTGGTCCACCGGCGATCCGCAGGTTCAAGGCGCGGTCATCAGCATCGGCGTGCGTCCGCTCGGCCCCGCGGGAAGCTACACGGTGAACTACCGGGTGACGTCGGCGGACGGCCATCCTGTGTCGGGCTCATGGGCGTTCCGGCTGACGACGGCGTCCACCGGTACCCCGGGACCGCCTGCGGCAAAACAGGCCGACACCTCAGGCGGCGGCATACCGGTATGGCCGTTCCTGGTGGCGGGCGCGCTGATCATCGGCGGCGGAATCTGGTGGGCGGCGAGACGGAACACGTGACGCGTGGCCGGGCGGCGGTCGGCGGCGTGGCCGTCGTCCTCGGCGCCTCGGTGGCGGCGTGGGCGGCGGCCCATCCCCAGGCTGCACTCGCCGCGACCGTGGTGCGCGCACTCGCCGACTGCGCGGCCGTCGTCACGCTCGGCCTTGCGGCGGTGCCGATGCTGGACACCGGCCGGTACCGCGATGAGCTGACCCGCACCGCCCGACGCCCGCTGGCCGCGGCGGCAGCCTTCTGGCTGTTCGCCGAGGTGTGCCGGCTGGTCGCGGGCGCCGCCGGGGCGGCAGGGGTTCCCGTGACCGGCGTCGGCCTCGGCACGACGGTGGAGTTCGCAACGGTCACCTCCGAGGGCCGGTCCGGGCTGTTCAGCGTCGTGGCAACGGTGTCGGTGCTGATGGTCGCGCTGCTCGGGCCGAAAACCGCGCCCGCCGCGATCGCAGCACTGGGAATCGCCGCGGTCGGGCTCGCCGCGCGGACGATCGGCGGTCATATGTCGGCGAGTTCGGTCGGCGGCATCGCGATCGCCCTTCATGCGCTGGCCGCCGCGCTGTGGTGCGGCACGCTGGCCGCGCTGGTGTTGACCGTCGACCATCGCGGGCAGTGGGCCAGGGTGCTTCCGCGGTTCTCCGAGCTCTCGCTGCTGAGTGTGATCGCATTATTGGCCGGCGGCGTCACGGGTGCGGTCGTCGCGCTGGATTCGCCGTCGCAATTGTTCGCCGGCGGGTACGGGCGGGTGTTGCTGATCAAGATCGTGCTAACTCTTGTGTTGATGGTGCTAGCTTGGCGCAACCGCGCCCGCTGGCTGCCCGCGGCAAAGTCCCATCGCGTCACCGCCTACGTTTCCCGGACGCGGTCGCTGATCGAGCTGGCAATCATGGCGGCGGCGTTGGCCATGGCCGCCGCGCTGGCGATCGCCGGTTAGGGTTGAATGATTGAGGACGAGACACTGCAAAGGAGCAGCCTGATGGCCGATCAGCAGGATCGACCCGACGAAAAGCCCGACGCCACACCGCCTGCGCCGGCACCCCAGTTCTCGGGCGCCGCGCCGCCGCCCCCGCCAACCACACCATCTGCGCCTGCTGACCCGCCGCCCCCTGCCGCGAAGAATGCGCCTGCCAAGAAGGCCAAGGCCGCCAAGAAGGCGCCCGCGACGACCCCGAAGAAGACTCCTGCGAAGGCCTCGAAGAAGGCCGCACCCGCCAAGAAGGCCGCGAAGCAAGCGGTCGCAAAGAAGGCGCCGCCCAAGCCCCCTGAGCCGAAGGTCGCGCCGAAGCTCGCCGACACCAACGGCGACCGCAACCTCGCCGATGCCGCCAAAGAGACGGCCGCGCAGGCCAAATCGGCCGTCGCCGCGGCGGGCAACCCGGTGGCAGCGCCACGCCCCGTCCCGTTGGTCGGGCCCGATCAGTCGCGGTTGCCGCTGGCCGCCGCAATCGCCGCCGGTGTCATTGCGATCCTCCTCGTGATCGTCGCTCGGCGGCACGGCGACGACGTCTGACAAATCGGTTGACCCTCACGCGGCGTCAGGGTCGATAGTGGCGTCATGGACGCCAAGACCGTCGGAGCGGTACCGCCCTCGCCGGTGTCTCCGTCCGCACCCTGCACCACTACGACCACGTCGGCCTCGTGGTGCCGAGCGTCCGCACCCCGGCCGGTTATCGCGGCTACACCGATGCCGACATCGAACGGCTGCACCTGGTGCTGGTGTACCGGTCCGTCGGGCTGCCGCTCGACGAGATCCGGACAATGCTCGACGACGTCCACGCCGATGTGGAGGCCCATCTGCGCCGCCAGCATGCGCTGCTGACCGAACAGGTCGACCGGCTGCAGGACACGATCAAAGCAGTGGAGGAACTGATGACCGCACACCGCAAGGGCATCCAACTCTCGGCAGAGGAACAGGTCGAGATCTTCGGCACCACCGCATTCGGCGGGGAGTACGCCACCGACGCCGAGGACCGGTGGGACGGAACCGACGCCTGGAAGCAGAGCCTGCAGCGCACCGCCGCCTTCGCCAAGGACGACTGGATACAGATCAAAGCCGAGGGCGACGCACTGTTTGAGGCGCTGGCGGACGCCAAGCGTCGCGGGGTTGAACCCGGCACGGCGCCCGCCGACGAGTTGGCCGCACGCCACCGCGCATCGATCGAGCGGTTCTACGACTGCGGCGATGAGATGCACCGGTGCCTGGCCGAGATGTACCTCGCCGACCAACGCTTCACGCGCTACTACGACGACGTCGAACCCGGCCTGGCGCAGTTCCTGCGCGACATCGTTGTCGAAAGGCTCGATTCCTAGCCTGCTTCGGAATTAGTTTGAGGCCCATGGCCGGCCATCCGCCATCGGGTACGGTGACCTTCCTGCTCACCGATCTCGAAGGGTCCACACGCCTCTGGGAGCAGGATCCCGACGCGATGAAGGCCGCCATGGTCCGCCACGACGAACTCCTGGAGAAGACGGTCTCCGCCCGCAGCGGCTACATCTTCAATCGCATGGGTGACGGGATGGCGACCTCTTTCTCGACAGCACGGGATGCCGTCCTCGCGGCGGCCGCATTTCAACAAGCACTAGAGGCGGAGCGATGGGGCACCGCAAGCGCGTTGCGTGCCCGGATCGGACTCCACACCGACGAGGCGGTGATCGTCGACGACACCGGCTACGCGAGCTTGCCGATCAACCGGTGCTCTCGGTTGATGACCGCCGCGCACGGCGGACAGACCGTAGTGTCTGGCGCCACCGAGATGCTCATGCGCGGTCAATTGCCGGACGGCATGGAACTCGTCGATCTCGGTGAGCACCGGCTGCGCGACCTCGGTCAACCCACCCGGATATTCCAGTTGGTCCACGACGGCGAGCCCGTAGAGTTCCCACCGCTGCGGACGCTGGACTCGTTCCCGGGAAACCTTCCCGCACAGGTGAGTTCGTTCATCGGTCGCAAGGCGGATGTGTCACGGGTGGCGAAAGCCCTCGAAACATCGCGGGTGGTTACGGTGACCGGCGTGGGCGGAGTAGGGAAGACCCGCTTGGCATTACAGGTCGCGGCCGACGTACTGCCCCGGTATCGCGATGGCGCATGGCTGGTCGAACTCGCGTCGGTTCGGGATATCGCCGGTGTCGTTGAGGCCGTCGCGGAGGTATTCCGCTTAGCCGATCGCAGCGATCAGTCGCTCGAAGACACCTTGCTCGAGATGCTGTCTGCGAAGCAGACGCTGTTGGTGATCGACAATTGCGAACACGTGCTCGGTGCGGTGGCGCGCCTCGTGAGCCGGATAGAACGGAAATGCCGCGACGTCGTGGTACTGGCCACCAGCCGCGAAGGTCTCGCGATCGACGGCGAACAGATACTCGCACTTCCACCGCTCGAAACAGGCCAGCCCGGCGAAGACATCGAACGACTTATATACGCCGATGCCGTCAGCCTGTTCGTGGAGCGAGCGCGCCAAGTGAAGGCCGATTTCGCATTGACCGACAACAACTCTCGTGCCGTGGTCAATATCTGCCAACGGCTCGATGGCGTCCCGCTGGCCATCGAATTGGCAGCGGCCCGAGTGATGGCGTTGAGCCCAGCCGAACTCCTCCGTCGTCTAGACCGTCGCTTCCAGGTGCTTTCCGGTGGACGGCGGAGCGCGATCGAACGGCATGCCACGCTGCGGGCCGCCATCGACTGGTCCTACGATCTGTTGGACACCGCCGAGCAGCGACTGCTCGCCCGCATGTCCATGTTCTCGGGCGGCTGCACGCTCGAGGCCATCGAAGAGATTTGCAGTGGCGACCCTGTCGAGCGTGATGACGTCATGGATCTGGTTGCGGCTCTTGTCGCCCGCTCACTCGTGATCGCTGAGGACAGCGATATCGGCACTCGGTACCGCCTTCTGGAAACCATCCGCCAATATGGTGAAGAGCGGCTTGCGGATTGTCATGGTACCGAAGAGCTGCAGGTCCGGCACGCCGCGTACTACGCTCGCTTCTCCGCTTATGCAGCCGAAAAGACCTACGGGCCAGACCAACTCGTCTGGGCTCGGCAAATCCAACTCGAGCGGGACAACTTCGTCAGCGCACTGGCGAATGCCGTCGACTCCGGCAACGCGTCGGCGGCCGTTGCGCTGGTCGCAAGCTATCCCGTCCAATCGCGGGCCGAGAGCCCAACCGGCGAACTACTCGTGGTAGACGTAACCCCGGTACTCGCCATGCCCGGAGCATCTGAACAGCCGCAGTACCCCTCAGCGTTGGTGGTGGCTGCATATAGGGCGCAGTCGATCGGTGATTGGCGCCGTGTCGACGAGCTATGTCGGCAGGCGTTGGAGGCAGAGGAAAGGCTCGGCTCGGCTCACGGTCAGCGGATCGAGATGGAGACCTGCAGCCTGCAGGCTCAGAACTTCCTTGCGCGCGGTGCCTACGCCGATGCCGTCTCGGCATATGCCAGGGCCGCGCAACTCGCCGACGCTGACGGTTATCCGGGCGTAGCCGCAATCTATCTCGCCTACAAGGTCAGTTGTGCACTTCTTGGGGGCGTTCCGGTCGACGAAATGGAGTCGACGGTAGAGGAATCTGTCGCGTTGGCGCGACGTTCGGGGATGCCCGGCGCCATCGTCATCAGCCTCAACTCGATGGCCATGACGCTCGCCGAGCGCGATCCAAACCAGGCCAAAGCCGTTCTGCGCGAACGGGCGAAGGCAGTTCTGCGGGAGAGCGTCGTGCTTGCGAGCACACCCGGCTCAGAAGTGGCGACGGGTTTCCTCATGGCCGCCCTGGTCGCCACCAGGCTCGGCGAGTGGAAAGTCGCGTTGGCACTTTCAGCTCGGACCATGGTGCTCTGGCGCTGGGTCCAGACAGTGATGGCCGCTGGCCCCAGTCTCGGCGTGTGCGCACGGGCGCTCGCCGAAGACCGGCCCGAGGTGGCCGGGGTGTTGCGTGGTGCGGCCTACGCCGCATACCGCCGAGGGAGCACTGGACAATCCGCGCCCGACACGGCGCGAAACGATCCCAGCGGCAACTATCTGCTCGATGCACTGCGCGAAGCAGGCGACATCGTCACCGCTGCCCTCGGTGAGGAGCGCCGCCAGCAGCTGCGCGCCCAGGGAGCGGCAATGACTCTGGACGAAGCAGTGTCGTACGCGCTGGCCAACATCGACCCAGAGCTTCTCACCGGCCCAATCCAGGTGGCGGAGGACTAGAGCCATGACCACGCAGGCACCATCGGGCACAGTGACCTTTCTTCTCACCGATCTCGTAGGGTCCACGCGTCTCTGGGAGCAGGACGCTGACGCGATGAAGGCCGCCATGGTCCGCCACGACGAAATACTGGAGAAGACGATCGCGGCGAACGGCGGCTTCATCTTCTCGCGAATGGGTGACGGTATGGCCAGCGCGTTCTCGTCGGCAGGCAACGCGGCGTCCGCAGCTGTCGCGATCAATCGGGAACTGGCAGAGGAGAACTGGCGCACCGAGGCACCGCTGGCGGCGCGAATCGGGCTTCACACCGCGGAGGCCGTCATCGTCGACGACAGCGGATATGCCAGCCTGCCCATCAACCGCTGCTCGCGGCTGATGTCGGCCGCCCACGGCGGCCAGATCGTGATCTCGGGTGCGACAGAAGCGCTTGTGCGCGACCAGTTGCCAATCGACATCGAGCTCACCGATCTCGGGGAGCACCGGCTTCGTGACCTCGGCAGCCCGATCCGCGTCTTCCAGCTGAGCCGCGTCGGCCTCGGCGAGGACTTCCCCCGCCTGCGAAGCCTTGACACGTTTCCTGGAAACCTGCCTGCGCAGGTCAGCTCTTTCGTCGGCCGCAAGTCGGATATCGCCCGTGTCGTTGCCGCTCTCGGACAATCGCGCGTCGCGACGGTCACCGGTGTCGGCGGTGTTGGCAAGACCCGGCTTGCGATTCAGGTTGCCGCCGATCTGCTGCCGCGCTACCGCGACGGCGCTTGGCTGGTCGAGCTGGCGCCCATCCGCGACGGCTCAGGTGTCGTCGAGGCCGTGGCGGCGGCATTTCACATAACGAACACCAGTGGGCAGTCGCGCGAAGATTTGCTCGTCGAAATGCTCGCTCGCAAACAGCTCCTGCTGGTGCTCGACAACTGCGAGCACCTGCTGGCCTCGACGGCGGCCCTCGTATCCCGCATCGAACGGTCCTGCCCAGGCGTTGCGGTTCTCGCCACGAGTCGAGAAGGGCTCGCGATCGACGGCGAGCAACTGATCGCGCTGCCACCACTTGATGCAGGCAAGCCGGAAGATGACATCCAGCAGCTGGTGCAGACCGACGCTGTCGCCCTGTTCGTCGAGCGCACCCTATTGGTCAAGGCGGACTTCAGGCTCACCGACGACAACGCACCGACGGTGGTGAGCATCTGTCAACGCCTCGACGGAGTGCCACTGGCCATCGAGTTGGCCGCGGCGCGGGTGATTGCGTTGAGTCCAGCCGACCTCCTTATCCGGCTCGATCGCCGATTCAAGGTGCTTGCAGGCGGACGGCGCGGCGCCGTCGGACGCCACGCAACGCTGCGCGCGGCGATCGACTGGTCACATGAACTGCTCGAACCGGCCGAGCAGGTTCTGCTCGCCAGGATGTCTGTGTTCTCCGGCGGTTGCACTCTGGCGGCGATCGAAGAAGTCTGCAGTGGCGATCCGGTTGATCGCGAGGACGTGCTCGATCTAGTCACCAGCCTCGTTTCCCGGTCTTTGGTGATCGCCGACGACAGTGGAGTCAGCACGCGCTACCGCCTATTGGAGACCATCCGCGAATACGCCGAGGAGAAGCTCGACGACCGTGGCGAGATCGACTCGATGGTGGCCAGACACGGCCTGTTCTACGCTGAACTGTCCGCTCACGCGGCCGAAAACTCATACGGCCCGGACCAACTCGTGTGGGCCAGACAGGTCATCCTCGAGCGGGACAACCTGCGCGCCGCCCTGGCAAACGCCATCGACTGCGAAAATTGCTCCCTGGCAGTAAGACTCGTCATCAATTATCCGCACCCCTACAATCAGGCGACCACTCCGATGGGTCCAGCGCTGGTAGTACCGGCCGCGCGGGTGGCAGAGCTCGCAGACGCCGCTCGAGAGATCGGCTACCCGCGTGTACTGGCGATCGCTGCATACGAGGCTTCTACCCTCAACGACTTTCACCGCGCGGAAGAGTTCTGCGTACTCGCTATCGCCGCGGAGAACGCGCTGCCTGCCGAGCTTCGAGACCCACGCTCCGAAATCGAGGTCAACTCCGTCAGGGCGTTGATACTCCTGGATCAAGGCGCCTTCATCCACGCGGCCGCCGCGTACTGGCGGGCAGCCGAGCTCGCAGGCACCAATCGATACGCCGGGCTGGCTGCGATCTACCTTGCCTACGGCGTTTTTGCCGCGATGCTTGGCGGCGGTGAGACCGCTGACCTCACGGCGAAAGCCCGGTCGGCACTGGCATTGTCTCGCGCCTCGCGCATGCCCGCGGCGATCGTGAGCAGTCTCAACGCGCTCGCGATGACGTTGGTCGACGAGGACCCCGAGCAAGCCAGAGAGCTTTTGCTGGAAAGCATTGATCGCTCCAGAACGGCGGACGGAGAGATCTCGCACTCGTATATCTCCGCATGCTTGGTCGCCGGCCGGCTACGAGACTGGGCCCTCACCCTTCGTCTGGTCGTCCGCACGATGTATCTGTGGCGATGGAATATGGTGGCAACCTTGCAGGCCGCGCCGTTCTTGACGCTGGCCGCCCGAGCGGTCGCCGACGATCGGCCCGAGTTGGCAGGCGTCCTACGCGGCGCCGCGATTCATGCCTTCAGTCGAGAATCATCAGACTCAGTCGCGCAGGCGCAATCGACGCCCCCAACGACGGGCACAACCTTCCTTTCCACTGCGCTGGGCGAAACCCGCGACATCGTTACCGCCGCGCTCGGTGAGGAACGGCAACGCGCGCTGTACGCGGCGGGCGCGGCCATGACCGCGGACGAGGCCATCTCCTATGCACTGGCCAATTTCGACCGCAGCCTGCTGGCCTAACATCGACCGGTGACCATCGAGCCCCGACCCACCGCCGACCTTGTCGACGAGATCGGCCCCGATGTCCGCAGCTGCGATCTGCAGTTGCGCCAGTTCGGCGGCCGGCCTCAGTTCGCCGGACCCATCACCACCGTCAAGTGTTTCGAGGACAATGCGCTGCTGAAATCGGTTCTCTCCGAACCGGGTAAAGGCGGTGTGCTGGTGATCGACGGCAATGGCTCGCTGCACAGCGCGCTGGTCGGCGACATCATCGCGGGCCTTGGTGTCGAGAACGGCTGGGCCGGCCTGATCATCAACGGCGCAGTCCGCGACGCGGCAGCCCTGCGCACCCTCGACATCGGCATCAAGGCGCTGGGCACCAATCCCCGCAAGAGCTCCAAGAACGGGGACGGCCAGCGCGATGTGGCTGTCGAGTTCGGCGGTGTGTGGTTCGTCCCGGGGGAGATCGCCCACAGCGACGATGACGGCATCGTCGTCGTCGCCGCAGACTGACTGGCTAGACCGAAGCCGTCACCGGCACACGGTGTTTGGTGAAGTGCAGTGACTCTTCGTCGACCTTGCCGTGCCGGATCATCCGCATGTCGAACAGGTAGTTCTGCTTGAGCCGCCACGGCGCCCGCGAACCGGACTTCGGCAGCAGATGCATCGACCGCTTGAAGTAACCCGGGGTGAAGTCCATGAACGGCAACTCGTCAACGCTGTCGCCGGGATGCTGCGGCTCGACGCGGTCAAAACCGTTGGCGTCCATGTAGTTCAGCAGCCGGCAGACGAACTCGGAGACCAGATCGGCCTTCAACGTCCACGAGGCGTTGGTGTATCCAAACGTCATCGCGAAGTTCGGGATACCGGAGAACATCAGGCCCTTGTAGGTCATCAGCGACGTCAGCTCGATTGGCTCGCCGTTCTTTGTCGGCTGCAGGCCGCCGAGCAACTGCATGTTCAAACCCGTTGCCGTGACGATGATGTCGGCTTCCAGCTCCTCACCTGAGGTCAGCTTGATCCCGGTCTTCGTGAACTGTTCGATCGTGTCAGTGACCACGTCGGCCTTGCCCTTGCGAATGGCCTTGAACAGGTCCCCGTTCGGGGCGACGCACACGCGCTGATCCCACGGCCTGTAGTTCGGCGTGAAATGCTTGTCCCAGTCGAAGCCTTCCGGAAGCCTCGGCTCACCCATCCGGCGAAGGGCCTTCTTGAAGGTGTTCGGGAAATTCCTGGCGATCTGGTACTGGATGGTGCTCTGCAGGATGGCCTTCCACCGGATCGCCGTGTAGGCCGCCTCTTCAGGCAGCAGCTTGCTGGCGCGCGCGGCGAAGCGGTCCTTGTCAGGCATCCCGGCGATATAGGTGGGCGTGCGCTGCAGCATCGTCACGTGACCGGATCCCGAGGCGATCAGCGCGGGGATCAGCGTCACGGCGGTGGCGCCGCTGCCGATGACGACGATCTTCTTGTCCTGGTAATCGAGGTCCTCCGGCCAGTGCTGCGGGTGGACGATCGTGCCTTCGAAGTCCTCGGCACCGGGGAACTCGGGCGAGTAGCCCTCGTCATAGTTGTAGTAGCCGGTGCAGCCGAAGAGGAACGAGCAGCTGATCTCGCGCCGCTGCCCGTCGGACTCGATTTGCAGCGTCCAGCGGTTGTCCGCGTCGGACCAATCGGCGGCCACCACGGTCTGGGCGAACCGCATGTGCTTGTCGATGCCGTTCTCCGACGCCGCTTCCTTCAAGTAGTTCAGGATCGACGGCCCCTCGGCGATCGCCTGCTCGTTCGTGTACGGCTTGAACCGGAAGCCAAGGGTGTACATGTCGGAGTCCGAGCGCAGACCCGGGTATTTGAACAGGTCCCAGGTGCCGCCGAGGTTCTCGCGGCGCTCCAGTATGACGTAGCTCTTGTCGGGGCAGCGGTCCTGCAGATGCCAGGCAGCACTGATGCCGGAGATGCCGGCTCCCACGATGACAACGTCGACAAATTCGGTCATGGTGTAAAGCTATCAACGCGATGTCGAATAAGTCAACAGTGTGTCGAAACTCTCGACACTGTGTAAAGTATGGCCGGTGACCACCGCCAGCCAACCCCGGGTAACCCGTGGACGCCGCGGCGCCCGCCCCTCGGGTGACGACCGTGAGCTGGCCATTCTGGAAACGGCGGAGCGCCTCCTCGAGGACCGGCCGCTGACCGAGATCTCCGTCGACGACCTGGCCAAGGGCGCAGGAATCTCGCGGCCGACTTTCTACTTCTACTTTCCGTCCAAGGACGCGGTGCTGCTGACGCTGCTCGACCGGATCATCGCCGAGGCCGACGAACACGCCGACGCAGCGCTTGGCCCGATGGAGACGGCGGTGGATCCTGCGGGCGTCTGGCGCGGCATTCACGCGCTGTTCGAGTCGTTCAGCGGGCATCGGGCCGTCATGATCGCGGGCTCGGCCGCTCGACCGACGAACGTCGAGGTGCGATCGATGTGGTCGCGGTTCATGCAGAAGTGGATCGACTACACCACCGATTCCATCCAATCCGAACGCGATCGCGGCGCCGCACCGGTGACGATTCCCACGAGGGACCTCGCGATCGCGCTGAACCTGATGAACGAGCGCACGATGTTCGCCACCCACGCAGCCGAAAAGGACTCGGTCGCCCGCGAACGCCTCGTCGACACACTCGCCCACATCTGGGTGAGCAGCATATACGGGGGGACCCGGTAACTCGTCGGACCCCGGTGCGAACATGTGTTCGTGTCGGCCACGATCCTGCACGCCGATCTCGACTCGTTCTATGCCTCGGTCGAGCAGCGTGACGACCCCGCGCTTCGCGGCCGGCCAGTAATTGTCGGCGGTGGCGTCGTGCTCGCAGCGAGCTACGAGGCCAAGGCCTACGGTGTGCGCACCGCGATGGGTGGACGCCAGGCGCGCCAGCTGTGCCCGCACGCGCTCGTCGTGCCGCCGCGCATGAAGGCCTACTCCGAGGCCAGCGACGCGGTGTTCGAGGTGTTCCACGACACCACACCGATCGTCGAGCCGCTCTCGGTCGACGAGGCGTTCCTCGACGTCTCGGGGCTTCGCCGGGTGTCCGGCACGCCCGTCGAGATCGCTGCACACCTGCGGGCCCAGGTACGCGACCGCGTCGGGTTGCCGATCACCGTCGGCATCGCCCGCACCAAGTTCCTCGCCAAGGTGGCCAGCCAGGAGGCCAAGCCCGACGGGCTGCTGCTCGTCCCACCCGACCGCGAGCTTGCGTTCCTGCATCCGTTGCCGGTGCGCCGGCTGTGGGGTGTCGGCGTCAAGACCGCGGAGAAGCTACACGCGCACGGCATCGAGACGGTCGCCGATGTCGCCGAGCTGAGCGAGTCGACGCTCTGGTCGATGGTCGGCGGTGCGATGGGCAGCCGGCTGTTCGCGTTGTCCCGAAACATCGATCGACGGCGGGTGGTGACGGGGGTGCGCCGCCGCTCGGTCGGCGCACAGCGTGCCCTCGGGCGTCGGGGCAACACCATGACCGCCGAGGAGGTCGACGCCGTCGTCATCAACCTGATCGACCGCATCACCCGGCGGATGCGCAGCGCACGCCGCACCGGCCGAACGGTCGTGCTGCGGTTGCGCTTCGACGATTTCGGTCGTGCCACCCGCTCGCACACCATGCCCCGCGCCACCGCGTCGACCGACGTGATCCTCGGCGCGGCACGGGAACTGGTGGCGGCGGCCGCGCCGCTGATCGCCGAGCGAGGGCTGACGCTCGTCGGCTTCGCGGTGTCCAACATCGACCGCCAGGGTGCGCAGCAGCTGGAACTGCCCTTCGAGGTGGGACCACTCGCATGCTGGGGGCACGTTGACACCGTCGCGCTGGACGACGCGGTCGACCAGGTGCGCACCCGCTACGGCAACTCCGCCGTCACCCGCGGCGTTCTCGTCGGCCGCGACCCCGGCCTTGAGATGCCGCACCTACCCGACTAGAGAAATTGCGCGTAGACGAGAACCGCCAAAAGCACGGCGAATCCGCCGATTTCGGCCACGATGAGCGCGAGCATGCCGGCGTGCAAACCGCGGTCGGGGTGCTCGAACTGGTTGGTGGTGTCCCGTTTACGGCCATGGCTCATGTAGGTCAGGATCGCGATGACGAAGAACAGCACGACCACCATCGCCGCGGTCAGGTTGACCCAGCTCGGCCAACCGCTCAGTTCGACGAACACCGCGATCAGCAGGGTGCCGAACGAGTACAGCAACGCTGCTCGATGCGCGACGTCCACGTAGGGGTGCGCGAGATGGTTCTCGGTCGTGGCCATCTGCCCGCTATCTTCCAGACGCCGAGCGCGAGCGCCAACAGAAAGATGAGGCCCGCCGCCAGCAGGGTCAGCCTGGTGTCGGTTACGAGGCCGTCCACTCGAGCAGCCGCTCGGCAGGCCAACTGTTGACGATCCGGTCCACCGGCACCTCCGCATCGAGCGCGCGCTGCGCGCCGTAGCCGAGGAACTCCAGCTGGCCCGGAGCATGCGAGTCGGTGTCGATCGAGAACAGGCAACCGATCTCCAGCGCCAGCTTCAACAACCGGGTCGGCGGATCGCGGCGCTCGGGCCGCGAGTTGATCTCCACCGCGGTGCCGTTTTCCCGGCATGCGGTGAACACCTTCTCCGCGTCGAACTTCGACTCGGGCCGCACGCCCCGGCCGCCCGTGACCAGCCTGCCGGTGCAATGACCGAGCACGTCGGCGTGCGGGTTCTCTACCGCCTCGAGCATCCGTCGTGTCATCGCAGGCGCGTCCATCGACAGTTTCGAATGCACGCTGGCGACCACGACATCGAGCCGCTCGAGCAGCTCTTCTTCCTGGTCGAGCGACCCGTCCTCGAGGATGTCCACCTCGATGCCGGAGAGGATCCGCATCGGCGCCACCGTCTCCCGAAGCTCGTCGATCACATCGAGCTGCTCACGCAGTCGGTCCGGCGACAACCCGTTGGCGACGCGCAGCCGCGGCGAATGGTCGGTCAGCGCGCAGTACTCGTGGCCCAAATCCCTTGCCGCGAGCATCATCTCCTGGATCGGCGCCGATCCGTCCGACCAGTTGGAGTGCACATGCAGATCGCCGCGCAACGCCGCTCTGATGTCTCCGCCACCGAGATCAGTTGCTGCCGAACGTAATTCGATGAGCGCATCGGGCTCCCGCCCCGCCCAGGCCTGGGCGATGACCTTTGCGGTCTTGGGTCCGATGCCTGGCAGCGACTGCCAGCTGTTCGCCGTCCCGTGTCGTTCGCGCTCGGCATCGCTGAGCGCCTCCACGATGTCGGCCGCGTTGCGGTAGGCCATCACCCGCCGCGGGTCTTCCCGCGCCCGATCCTTGTAGTATGCAATCTGACGCAGCGCGACGACCGGATCCATGCCTCAAGTGTGCCCGGTCACGGCGCGCGCCAAGCGGGGTCCCGGCCGCTCAGCGCGATGACTCGGTCCAAAGCCGGCGCATCGTCGGCGATCGTCACGGCAGGCCCGAACATGCCCTCGGTGCCTGCCGCGTCGAACTGCGCGAGATGAGCCAGGCAGGCCTGCACCGTCGGGGGATCGCCGTCGTAGGGCTGACCGATGGAACGGGCGACGTCCCAGCCGTGGATGACGACTTCGGCCAGCGCGACCGACCCCATCACCTCGGCAGGCAGCTCGACGCCGCCCGCGCGCGTCATGCCCTGCCACGCATCGGGGTTCTGCCACGCGGCGGCCAGCGCCGACAGCCGCTGCGGGTAGGAGGTCCGCCAGTCGGCGTCGATCGCCGCGCTGTCGGTCGGCGGGGTGTCGGTCAGCGGACCGAAGTCCTTGCCCGCGGCGGCGGTGAACGCCAGCGCCAGCCCGCCGATGTGGGCCACCAGCTCGTCCACACGCATCTTCTCGCACGGGGTCCGCAGCTCGAGCTGCTCGTCGGATACTTTTGCCAGCACCTCGCTGGTCCGGTTGCACGCCTGCGTCAAGTCGGTCATACCCGTGTAGACCGGCCCCAGCACGAGAAATCATCGGCCACGGGGCAGCGGTCTGATGGCGCCGTGAACGAGGGCACGGACCTGGTCCACGGTGGACCCGCCCGCAAAGAACAGCATCTCGTCGTCGGCCTCGAGCACATCGTCGGGCTTCGGCAGGATGACCCCGCTGTCCCGGACGACGATGGCCAGCGCGGTGTTCTCCGGCAGCCGGATGTCGCGCACCCGCTGGCCGACCATTGGATCGTCGGACGGCAGCGTGAGTTTCGCCAAGCTCACCTGGCCCTGCCTCAGCTCCATCAACCGCACCAAATGGCCGATGTCGATGGCACCCTCGATCGCGGCGACAAGGGCTCGGGGCGCGGACACCGCGACGTCGACGCCCCACGCCTCGTTGAACAGCCATTCGTTGCGGGCATCGTTCACCCGTGCCACCACGCGCGACACCCCGAACTCGGTCTTCGACAGCAGCGACGTCGTGAGATTCACCTTGTCGTCACCCGTCGCGGCGATCACCACATCGCAGCGCTGCATCCCCGCGTCTTCAAGCGAGGTGAGCTCGCACGCGTCGGCCAGCAGCCAGTCGGCGTCGGGCACCGTCAGCGGTTCGTAGTTGCCGACGCTGTTCTCGATCAGCAGCACCTTGTGGCCGTAGGCGAGAAGTTCCAGCGCGACGGACCGACCGATCGCGCCGGCACCGGCGATGGCGACACGCATCGCCTGCCGTTCGTCAGCTCGGTTCGGCACGTCAGCCGACCGCTTTCTGACCCGGAACACGAACTCATACTGACCCATCCGTCGTCGTCCTGGTTAACTGCGGGATGAAATGACTTTGCAGCAGCTGTATCTGGTGCTGCTGGCCGGTGGGCTCGTGCTGTTGGCCAGCATCGTGGCCACTCGCGCTGCCAGTCGGGTCGGCCTGCCGAGCCTGCTGTTGTTCTTGGCGGTCGGCGTCGTCGTCGGCGAGGACGGGCTCGGGCTGCACTTCGAGAACTATCTGCTCGCCGATCACCTCGGCACGGTGGCGCTGGCGATCATCCTCATCGAGGGTGGTCTGACGACGCGGTTCGCCGACGTGAGACGGGTGCTGGCACCCGCGGGGGTGCTGGCCACCCTGGGCGTCGCGGTCAGCATGGTGGTCACGGCCGCGGGCGCGAACCTGTTGCTCGGGATCGAGTGGCAACTCGCGCTGCTTCTCGGCGCCATCGTGTCCTCCACCGATGCCGCCGCCGTGTTCTCCGTGCTGCGGGTGGTACCGCTGCCGAGGCGCGTCGCAGGGCTGCTCGAGGCGGAGTCCGGATTCAACGACGCGCCCGCCGTCATCCTCGTGCTGATGTTCAGCGCGACTCCGCTGCACCTGTCGCCGGTGCACGCGCTCGCCGAGCTGGTCTACGAACTGGGAGTCGGCGCCGCGATAGGGCTGGGCTGCGGAATGCTCGGCGCAATCGCGCTGCGCCGCATCGCCCTTCCGGCATCCGGGCTCTATCCGCTCGCGAATTTCGGCCTCGGCATGGTCGCGTTCGCCGCTGCAGGCTCCGCGCATGCGAGCGGGTTTCTCGCCGCTTATCTGGCCGCGGTGGTGCTCGCCAACTCAGGCCTGCCGCACCGCTCGGCCACCCGGTCGTTCGCCGAAGGGCTCGGCTGGCTCGCTCAGATCGGCCTGTTCGTCCTGCTCGGACTTCTCGTCGACCCTAGCGACCTGGCCGGGGAACTCGTGCCGGCGATCGTCGTCGGGCTGGTGCTGCTGTTGATCGCCCGGCCTCTTTCGGTCGCCATATCGCTTGCCGGGTTCCAGATCCCCTGGCGCGAGCAGATTTTCGTGTCGTGGGCCGGTCTGCGTGGCGCCGTGCCGATCGTGCTCGCCACGTTCCCGATAGTCGAAGGCGTCCCCAACGCGATTCGCCTCCTCAACATCGTGTTCATCCTGGTGGTGGTGTACACGCTGGTGCAGGGGCCGAGCCTGCGCTGGCTCGCCCACCGGTTGGGGCTGATTCCGCGGGAGGCCACCCGCGAGATCCAGGTGGAGTCCGCGCCTCTGGACGTGTTGGAGGCCGAGCTGCTGACGATGACGGTGCACAAGCCGTCGAGGCTGCACAACGTCACGGTGCTGGAGCTGCGGCTGCCCGACCCCAGCGTCATCACGCTGATCATCCGCGCCGGCCATACGTTCGTCCCTCAGCCCGACACGCGTATCGCGGCGGGCGACGAGCTGCTCATCGTCACCACCCCCAAGACGCGGGCGGCCACCGAGCGGCGGCTGCGTGCAGTCAGTCGCCGGGGCAAGCTCGCATTCTGGTTCGACGAGTACGGCGAGGCCGACTGACAGCGCACGGCCAGGAAATCGGGACTACCGTTGGTTCAGTGCGATTCGCTTTCAAAACATCCCCGCAGAACACCAATTGGCACGACATGCTTGCCGTCTGGCAGGCCGCCGACGACATCGACGTCTACGAGTCCGGCTGGACGTTCGACCACTTCTATCCGATCTTCTCCGACTCCAGCGGCCCGTGCCTCGAAGGCTGGGTGACGCTGACGGCGTTGGCGCAGGCAACCAAGCGGCTTCGCGTCGGCGTCCTCGTCACCGGAATTCACTACCGCCATCCCGCGGTGCTCGCCAACATGGCTTCGGCGCTGGACATCGTCTCGAACGGCAGGCTGGAGCTCGGCATCGGCGCGGGCTGGAACGAAGAGGAGTCCGGCGCCTACGGCATCGAGCTCGGTTCCATCAGGGAGCGCTTCGACCGCTTCGAGGAAGCATGTGAGGTGCTCACCAGCTTGCTGAGCAAGGAGACGACGACCTTCGACGGCAAGTACTACCAACTCAACGACGCGCGCAACGAGCCGAAGGGACCGCAGCAGCCGCATCCGCCGATCTGCATCGGTGGCAGCGGCGAGAAGCGGACGCTTCCGCTGACCGCGCGCTACGCCGACCACTGGAACTTCGCAGGCGGCACTCCGGAGGAATTCGCCCGCAAGCGCGATGTTCTCGCGGCGAGGTGTGCCGACATCGGTCGCGACCCGAAGGAGATCACCATGTCGGCGCACGTGAGGCTGGAACCCGACCTCGACTACGCCAAGGTGATCGACGAGGCGGGTGCGCTGGGCAAGGAAGGCCTCGATCTGGCGATCGTGTACCTACCGCCGCCGCACGACCCGATCGTGCTCGCCCCGTTGGCCGAGGCGATCCGGGATTCCGGGTTGCTGACCGACTGAGTTCACCAGCAAATTTGGGTTACGGTAACGAAGATATAACGGTAGGGCAAAGAATCGATCACAGCACGACGCAGGACATGGGTCGCGGTGGTGTGGGAGTTGCTAGACGCCGAAG
>JBKPSU010000022.1:0-16824 GCA_046735135.1 Actinomycetota bacterium | reverse complement strand
CCGGCGGCGGCGGTGACCAAGGACAGTGTGCTGACGTTCGCACTGGACACCAGCACATGGCGGCTGGCCACATTGTTCGGCCTGCTCGACGCGGTCGCCGCCGCGCTCGACGGCGGCCCGCCGGTGGTGCTGGGGGTCGAGTCCACCGACGCCGCCGCTCAGTGGATCGGCCTGGTGAGTTTCCTGATGTCGCCCGGCACGGCCGCGCTTTTGAACTTCTCCACCTTCGATCGCGCCGACCAGGTGGCGGCGGCGCTGCAGAGCAAGCAGCACCTGACCGCGGTCCCGGTTGTCGACGTGACCGCGATTCCGGCCGGGGTTGTGGTGATCGACGAGACCGCCACCTTGTCGTTGGGCGAGCTCGGAGGAGAACCACATCGCACCTCGGCCGGACAACCCATTGCGGTGACGCCGTGGTCGGCGATGGCGCAGGTGGTGCTGCTCGAGCCGGGCTCGGCGCGCGCCGTGCTCGACGACATCGACCGCTACGCCGCGCAGGTGCAGGACACCGCGCTGCCGCCGGCCTGGCCGATGGCGATGGCGGTGGCCAGCGCCGGGAACTACGCGGACGCCCACCCCGAAGCCCGCAGCGTCATCGCGGCGCACACCCCCCGCGGGGTGGATCCCGGCTCGGCGGTCGGTGCCACCATTTCAGGAGTCATGACACAGTTGGTCGGCACGAGGACCGCCGATGCCTGGGAGGCGGTGCAGCACGCGCCTGCCGGTCTGGCGGCCGAGCATGCCGACGTGACGTACGCGTGCCGCGCCATCACAGATGACACCTGGTTGAGCCAGTTGGGCCCGATCCCGTTGGGCCCGAGGAAATTCGACCGCACCTGCGTGCCAGCCCAGCTGTCGGAGGCGATCGGGCCGGCGCTGGAGCAGGCGCGTGGTGTCGGCCCCGAGCAGGTGCTGCGGCTGGCTGATTTCTTGATGCGCGCCGGTGTGGACGACGAACGGTTGTCGGCGGCGCTGAGCCGCGATGTGGTGCCGTCCCTGACCGACCCGCATTCTGGTCCACGGCTGGTCCATCGGCTCGGGCAGCGCATCGGCACGCAGGCTCGGCTGGCGCTGGCCGCCGAATCGCTGAAGGGCACCCCGGGGTGCACTCAGCTGGATGAAGACGTGCTCGGCTGGCTCGCCGAGGAAATCACCGCGCCCGCTCCATCGGAGTTGGCGCAGGCCTGCCCCGGGGATGCTGCGTGGATTCGTGCGGCGTTGCGCGGCGCGCGCGCCCAATACGCGGGAGCGGCCGACACCGCCGACCGCTGGCTGTTGCTGTGGTGGATGCGGATCTGTGGGTCACCGCGCTTTGAGCAGATGGCGGCCGCAGAAGTATGGGAACCGGCAGCGCTGCTGGCGGCCGCCGGTGGCGCCCCGCCCGGCCTGTCCGCGCTGCCGACCCTGGTGGGCGCACCGGATTCGGAGGCACTGAGAGAGTTGGCCTCTGCAGTGACAGAGGCCAATGGGGACGATACCGCTGTGGCGTGCGCGGCGGTGCGGCTGCTCGAGCCGCGAATGTGGGTGGACGAACGCCGAATTGAGACGTACTTGTCCACCAGCAGCGCGCACTGGGACGCCGCGCTTTCGGTGGTTGCGCCCGACCAGTTGCATCCGGACTTCACGGTGCGCCTGTTGACGTTGGCGGTTCTGGCGACGATCACGGGTCTGCCGTACCCGGCGGGATGTGCGGCGCTGGCCGGGGACCCGGCGCTCGCCGAGCAGGCGGTAGGCCAGGTGGTGGCGTTGACCGAGCATCACGTCGTCTTCGCACCGGCGGTGCTGGCCGCCGGTGTCGTGCGTTCCGCGGCCGATGAGCAGTCAGCGATGTCGGCAGGCGGTGTTGACGGTCTGTTGGTGCGAGCCGCCCAACAGCTCGCTGCCACAAGGGTCTTCACCGACCAGGAGATCGACGACGCTGCGGTATTGATGGCGAAGATGTCGGGCGCTGAACCGGACAGCTCGTCACTGCGCCGAAACCGAAAGCTGGCGGCCAAGCTGCTGGCGCACCGCGCGGAGGGGCAACCGTCACTGGCGGCCCGGGAGCGTCGCTGATGCCGATTTATGTTGTGGGCGAGCGCAATCAGCGTGTGAGCATTCCGAATGAGGCGCTGGCGGTCTCGATCACCGGGTCCGTTGCCGACGCCGAATTGGATGTACGAGCCAGTGCACAACAGCTGGTGGTGCGCCCGACCGCGCATCGCGCGGTGTTGCCGGAGATCGCCGGCGAGGTGACGGTCGGTGTGCGACCGGTCGGCACGGCGAGATTCGGCGCTGGCACCGTCGTTCATCTCGAGATCGCGCATGACAACCCCACCGAGGTCGATCCGGTACAGGTGCTCTTCGACCCGGTCGACGTCAGCGGCGAGTCGGGCGTGGTGTTCGCCGCGTTGCGGCCGCAGGGATCCTTCGTCGAAGTGGGCGTCATCGCGGTGGCCGATGTGCCGCTGAGCCCGTTGGGGTCGGCGGCGCGCAGTTCCGCGCGACAGCTCATCGGTCGCACGCCGGCGCAGTACGACGAGTCGGTCGTTGTGGCCCTGGACGTTTCGGCGTCGATGCGGCCGTGGTTCGACGACGGCAGCGCCGCCGCTGTCACCGACATCGTCGTCGGCGTCGCCGCGGCGGCAGGCATCCGCAATGTGTCGTCGGTGTTCGTCGGGGCGGAGGTCACACCGGTGGTTGTCGGCGGGTCCGATGCGCGCGGCACCGAAAGCGTGGGCCTGGCCGACGCGGTGCGAAAGGCGCGGCCGCGGTGGTGCGCTGGTGCGCGCTGGTCGCAGCTGGCGCCTGGTCCCCGCACCATCGCCTGCGCCGATTTTCCTACTTCGGCTGTCCGGCAACATTTTTCGATGATCATCTTGTCCAACGACCGTCGGTTCGATGCTGCAGGGGCGCGGCTGCCTGCACCCCGGCAGGGCCACGACGCGTCGGCCGAATTGCTGGTACAACCGCAGGTGCTGGACCGCATCACTGCCTTTCTGGTAGGGGCGCTGACGTGACGAAGTGCCCGCGGTGCTTTTCAGTGCTGAACTCCGAGCAGCACTTGTGGATGGTGCCCCCGGGAGCCGGGGGCGCCCGTTATCTCGACGAGGTCGGATCGGCGTTCAACGGCGCGCCCGCCGAGAGCGGGCCGTTCTACAAGTGGGACCGGCCTGCGGGATACCGCGGTCCGCCACCGCCGGCGGCGGAGGCCAGCCGGGCGCTGCAGGGCCCGGTGGTGGAGGTGTGCCCGGTGTGTCACTACCCGTTGCCGGAGGGATGGCACGAGGGTCATGCGGTGTGCATCGCCATGGCGGGCGCTCGCGCCACCGGCAAGAGCCTCTACATCGCCGTGCTGGTGAAACAACTCCAGCTGCTGTGCGAAAACCTCGGCTTTTCAATGGAACCCGCGACCCGGGCCACCGCCACGGCGTATTCCACGCATTATGAGACACCGCTGTTCGTGCAGCGCGGACTCATCCCGCCCACCCCGACCGTGCACACGCAGGCGTCGCTGCAGCGGCAGCCCCTGATTTTCAGCATCGGCATCTGGCATGACGTACGGCGCTACCTGGTGCTGCGTGATGTGGCCGGCGAGGATCTGGAGACCGGGGACCTGAGCGCGCCGCCGTTTCGGTTTTTCGTCAACGCCGACGCCGTTTTCTTCATGTTCGATCCGCTGCGGGTCAAGTCGATTCGTGACCAGCTGCAAGATCTGCTGCCCGCCCAGACGGTCAGCGGGGGCGAGCCGCGCAGTGTGCTGAACAACGTGCTGCTGGCGATCGGGGACGGCCACCCGAGACTGGCGGTGATCCTGTCGAAATTCGACGCGCTGCGGATACTGCACGATGTGCAGGGCTCAGAGTGGAGCCTGATCATGTCCAACGCCGGCGCGGCGTATCTGCGCGACACGTCCGACTGGCAGTATTACGACGAGGCCGGCGGGCAGCTGCTCCACGAAGAAGTGCGCAGCCTGCTGACGCGGTTGAATGCGGGGACGATGTTGGCGGCCGTCGAAAACCCGTCCACCGGAAAGCGGTTGACGCACCGGTACTTCGTGGTGTCCTCACTTGGGCAGCCGCCCAGCGGTAGCCGCCTGCACCCGCGCGGTATCGCCCCGTTCCGCTGCGCGGACCCCGTACGTTGGATCACATCGGGGTTCGGGGTGTTGTGAGCTGTGTCGGCGCGTGGGAGTCGAGGAGGTCGGGAATGACGCACGGCGACTACCGCGGGGAACCGACCGCGTCGTCGCGGGCAGATCCGTTCGGTGCTGATCCGTTTGATCCCTTCACCGGCGGTGCTACCGGCGCCCCGGAAACGCCGGCACCACAGCAGGAGACCCATACGCTGGCCACGTTATCGGTGGTGTTTGCCTTCGTGTTCGCTCCCGCTGGACTGATTCTCGGCCATCTTGCGTTGTCGCAGATCCACCAGACCGGACAACGCGGGTGGGACCGGGCTTTGGTTGGGGTCACGTTGTCGTATGTGTTCATCACGGTGGCGGTGGTGGCGCTGATCGTGTCCGCCGCCGGCGTACCCGCCCGGTAGCCGGCCGTCGCTCGGCCCGGACCGCTAATGTCGAGGTGAGGTGCGCTGCAGATGAACGACGGCGGGTATGGCGGCTCGGCTGGCCGCGACGACGATGAGGTGTTCGGCGCCGATCCCTATCCGGTGCCTCCGGTCATATCGGCCCCGCCACCGCCGCCTCATCAGGAGACAAACACGTTCGCCACCCTGTCGGTGGTGTTCGCATTCGTATTCGCCCCCGTCGGCGCGGTGCTGGGTCATCTCGGGCTGTCGCAGATCCGGCGCACCGGGCAACGCGGCCACGACCGCGCGCTGATCGGGCTGACGCTGTCCTACGCGTTCATCGTCATTGCGGTCGTCGCCGTGGTCGTCTGGGCGGTGGTGCGCACAGGACAGGGGCCTTCCTCGACGGTCGCGTCGCCCTCTGCCCGCGCGACGAGTCCCGCCGCACCGGACGAGCGGCTCGTCAAGGCCGCCGAGTTGCCGCAGCTGTTGCTGAGCATCGACGAGGTCAAGCAGGCGGTCAACGCGCCCGCTCTTGCCAAGGTCGAGGAGGGGTCGGGTCTGAGCGGTGACAAGGGCATCAATGTCACGCCCCGCGAGTGCATGAGCGCGTTGTTCGGTGGTGGCGCGTCGGCATATGAGCGCAGCTCTTCTCGCGCGGCATTCACGCGTGCGCTTTCCGGTGACGGTGACAGCGGCATGATTCTGCTGAACGAGGCCGTATCGACGTTTGAAAGTACCGCCGCGGCAAGCAATCTCGTGTCGCGAACAGTTGGCGAGTGGCGCGGCTGCGCGGGCACGTCGGTGACGCTGATCGTCGACGGCAACCCGCTCGTCCTCGACGTCGGGGAACCGACGCAAAACGGCACGGTCATGGTGTTGCGAAACACCCTGCGTGGTAGCAAATCCGGTTTCAGTACTGACCGGGCCATCACATCCGACGCCAATGTCGTCATCGACCTGGACGCGCAGGGCTTCGACCTCGGCGACAGCCTGCAGACGATAGCGAACCAGATCGTGGACAGGGTGCCGAGCTGAGCCCTGGTGGATGGACACCTACCGGACCGACGGCGGCGGTCTGGTCACTACATGCACGCGACGACGGTTGCTCACGGCGACGATCAGCCAGATCCATGCCCAGCCACCGCAGGCCCAGAAGGTCAGCAGCGTCAGTACGGCGTGTAGTGCGTGGTTGGGTCCGGTGACCACGACGCTGGTCTGCATGGGTAGCGGCTGCGGTGCGGGCGGGGCCACGGGCTGCGGCGGGGCGGCGCGATGGTGTGCCGTCCACGCGCGCCCGTCGAAGTAACGCAGTCCAGGTGCACCGCTCGGGTTGGGATACCAACCGGCAGGCGGCAGCGTACTCATCTCCGCCCCTCCTATCACCGCAGACTGCGTTCAAGCCATCTGAATCGACCACCACAACGCTAGCGGGATCGACCGACGAGTGGACGCCAAGCCCTCGTGCAGCGATGCTCACCACCGCGCAGTTACATTGTCAGCGAGCTGTTTGGCAATCTTGACCGCCGAATCTGCGGGGGCAGCGCTGCACGTATTGACATCGACGATGATGTTGTTTCTGTGCGTCAGCGCCCGTCCGCAGCCCCAGCCGGGAGCGGCGGCGTTCAGTTCAGTCGCGATGACACTCAATGTGCCGTCAACGTTGGCGATCGGTCCGACGGACCACTGCGTCCCGCTCTGCGTGTGGGTGTATTCGTGGCAGGCCGGCCACCGCTCGGCGGAGGCGCCGAAGAACTCACCCGCTTTTTCGATGGTGGGGAACAACACCACCGCCTGCTTGAGATAGTGCGTGAACTTATCGCCGTTGTTCAGACTCTGATCGCGCTCCGCCCAGTAGCCGCTGTCGGCATAGACCGGCGCCTCCGCCGCCCCGTCGATGGCCAGGCACTCCGGCGGCGCCATGGTGGCGCCGTTGTCAGACATCGAGGTCTGCTGACTGGTGACGGCCATCCCGGTCGTTCCCATAGTGGCGTTCACCTGGTCGGGGTTGAGCAGCAACCCGGCAAGCTCGCGCTCGACAAGCGGGCGCGGAATCATCGACGGGGTGGTGGTGGGCAACTCGGCGTTGCCTATCGTGTTGCCGCAGCCGGCGGTCGAAAGGCAGATGACTGCAACCGCAAGTGCGGCCGTTGGCTGGCGCATGTGTACCTCCCCATGCCGGTAGTGCCCAACCCGGTCAGCCCGGCGCGACCTCCCCCGTCGCGCGGCTCATGAAGAAATGGTGCCGTAATCCCGCCGACGTATAGGTCAAATGGCCGGTGTTTTTCGATAACGAAGAACGGCGTTTTTGATAACGATTAACGAGGCGCAGTGAGTGAACGGCGCTCGCAGCCGCCTGGATTCTTGCCCGACCACGGGCTCGGTAGCACTTCGTCGCCTCGCTGTGTCTGCTCGCAAGTCTCAGCTGAGTCTGGCCCTCGAATCCGGCACCATGGTGATGTGGCGCTCTCCGAAATGATGCTGCTCAAGGCGGCCGGCGAGCTGGTCTACGCCAGGGGCGAAGACTACGTTCGTTTTGTCCGAGGGCTCCGCACCACCGGATACAAGGCCTACGCATCGATCCAGGCCAAGAAGGTCTACACCGTGGAGCTCGACTGGTCCGGTCCACTACCCGACGGGTCCTGTACCTGCCCGCACAACGCCGATGGCAACTTCTGCAAACATCTGGTTGCGACCGGACTCGCCGCGATCGACTCCGGACGGGTCACGGTCGACGGCACCGCCAGCCATCCGGCCGAGGCGGCGATGCAGGCAGCGGTGCAACAGATGGATGTCGGTGAGTTGCGTGACCTGGTCATGACCCTTGCGCAGCGCGATGACGGGGTGCGCCGCATGTTGGAGATTCGCGCCACGACGGCCTCAGGTGACGGCGCTCAAGCCAAAGCCGAGCTGGAGTCCTATGTGCGAAACACGCTGGCGTTCCGCGGCTTTGTCGACTACCGACGTTCCTTTGAGGTCGCGGGAGTGGCCAGTGAAGTGCTCGACGAACTCGAGAACCACCTCAACAGTGGGGCCGCCGAGGTTGTGCGGCCGGCGTTGCTGCGCGCACTGACCCGGCTGCGCAAGATCACCGAGCAGGCTGACGACTCCTCGGGCTCGATCGGTGATGAATGCCAGCGGGCCGCCGACCTCTACGCGCGGGCCTGCCGGCTGGGTGAGCCTGACCCTGTGAAAATCGCGACGTGGCTGGTGAAATTCCGCGCAGACTCGCCGGGGTGGCCGCACCTGGAATTGGCGGACTTCGTCGACTCGTTCGACGAGCGGGCACTCGGAACCTACCGCCGGGCGGTGGCGGCGTTGGACCGGAAGCTCGAAGATCGTGATCAATGGGGGAGGTTCGAAGTCGACGCGATGCTGCTGGAGCTCGCCGATCACGACGGCGACGTCGACCGGGCCGTCCACTTGCTCAGTGAGCGGGAACACCCGCAGTACGGGGCGATCGTCGCCCGGTTGCGTGCGGCCGGCCGCACCAAGGATGCGGTGGCATGGATCGATCGTGCAGTAGCCGACGGACGAGTCACCAGCCACGGTGGGGGCAACGCATATTGGCTGAGCCCGGACGACGTCGCGGTGACCTACCAGGGACTGGGCCGGATCGACGATGCGATCGCCGTCCTTCGCGCAGACTTCATCCGGCAGCCGTCGGTCCCCACCTACCGTGTCCTGCTCGATTTCGCGGCCGGGATCGACCGTGCCGATACCGAACGCACCTGGGCCTTCGACCACGCGCGGCAACTGGCGACTGACCGTTACGCCGCTGGCGCGGTCCTGGTACAGCTGTCGCTGAGCGAGGGTGATGTCGAAGCCGCATGGCTGGCCGCCGACCGTTACGGCCCCGGCTGGGCGTGGCGGGAATTGGCCGACCGGGGCGCCGAGGCTCGGCCTGTCGAGGCAGCAGACCTGTATCGAGCGCAGCTCGAGAACGATTTGCGGCACCCCAACACCAAGCTGTATCCCGGCATCGCCACCACACTGGCGACGATGGCCGAACTATACGAACGAGGCGGTCGCAGCGCCGATTTCGCCTCGTTCATAGCGCATATCCGCCAAGACTACGGTAGGAGGCCCTCGCTGATGAAAGCACTGGACGCGAAGGGACTTTGACGGGCGGCGGCGTTGTCACTGCGCGTGAGTAGCTTCCGCGATATGAGTGACCGACGACGAGCGCGCAGGGCCAAACAGGTGCGGCGGGACGAGCGGCGGGCGAAGAAGCGCAGCGGGGACAATTCCGCCGACACGACACTCAGGGACGCGATACGTCGTGCCCTGGCGCGTCGCCATCCACTCAACCTGCTCAGTATCGCCAGCTTGATGATCGATGTGGCGAAACCCGAATCGCTCACATCGCGCAAGTGCGATACCACTATCTGGATAGGGTCCTGACTGGCTTGATCGATACGCGGGATCGGGAGACGACCGCGCTGCTGGCCGTCCTCGCCGAGCTTCTCGTCGACGATCCGGAGCCACAACTCCTATGCGAGCATCTGCCGCGCTGGATCAGCGCTCTACCGGGGGTCGACGTCTACCGCGCGGTGCGCAGAACCTATGTGTTCGGTGACGTCGACGAACTCGTGATCGGTATGCGGCTCGAGGGTGGGCACGAGCTGACCATCGCCGTCCGGATCGACCACAACGCGTCGTCGGGCATCGTCGATGCGGCCGCGGTCCCGGATGCGATCGACGAAGTGCTTGCGCGGGTGGCCGAATCCAGCAGCGACACTGACGTTTCCGAGATGGCGCTGGCCGATGCGCGGGTGTGGATCGAGGATGCGCTCGCCCGGCACACATTCACGCCGAAGACTGACGCCTGGCCGCTCTACCGGGCACTGGTTCGGTGGCTGGTCAATCGGCTACCAGGGGGTGGTGAACACCGGTCACCGGCGGGGGCGCCGGAGTCGAATGAGGAGCTCTGCGAGGAGTTCTTCGCGATCAATTCCGCCGCGCCGTTCACCGACTCCGGTCATCGAGATCTGCTGCTGGAGCTCGTCGAGTCCGGAACGGGTGACCCACTTCGATGGAGCGCGGCGCGTGTCGAACGAGCGATCGGTGGCACGCCGTACTTCAACGACAGCATTCCGTTGGAGGTGGTACTGGACGCTCCCGATCTGCTGCGCGCGTTCATCCCATTCGCGCACGCGCAGAGCGAGATACGAGACGAACTGACATCGCGAACACTCGCAGTGATCGATGCACTGCGGTCGAGGTATAAGCGGGACATGCTGAGGCGCGCCAGCTACTGGGGGCTCGACGATGCGGTCTGAACATCGCGGACAGCTGTCGCGATTCGGGAAACTCGGTGCCGCGCTTCGACGGGTCGACAACGCCGCGTTGATCGCGACGCTGCCAGATCTCCAGATCGCGACCGAGACCATCGTCGAGCAGTTGAAGTCCGAACGCAGGTGATCGTCATCGACGTGTCGCAACGCGCTTCGCCTCTCCTGGAACGTGTTTGGGAACTCCGCGCTCGCCGTGACAGCGTACGACGCGGGGCGAACGGACCTCGTTGTGCCATAACGGTCTGCCACGGTGTGCGTCTCTGCTGTCGACGGCCACACTCTGGCGTGAGATCAGGCAACCGAAAGTTGTCGTACCCGGGTGCGATGATGTGGTCATGCCCTCGACCGCATCCTCTGGCGCTGTTGCGGTGCGTCCTGATGACCGCCTCGAGGTGTTGTTCGAGGAGTTGTCGGAGCTGGCTGGGCAGCGCAACGCCATTGATGGGCGCATCGTGGAGATCGCTGCGGAGATAGATCGCGACGAGCTGTGTGGTGCTACGGGGGCGCGGTCGGTGGCGGCGTTGATGGCGTGGAAGACCGGTTCGTCCTCGGCAAACGCTCACACGATCGCTGCTGTCGCGCGACGGTGGACCGAGTTTCCCCGGTGCGTCCAGGGGTTGCGGGAGGGCCGGCTGTCGCTGGACCAGGTCGGCGTGATCGCCGAGCGGGCAGGTGAGGGTTCTGATGAGCATTATGCGGCGCTGGCCGAGGTCGCCACGGTCAGCCAGCTGCGCACCGCGATCAAACTCGAACCGCGACCGCAACCCGATCCACGACCGGAGCCGCAGCGGTCAATCACCAAAACGACCGACGAGCAGTCCACCTGCTGGCGGATCAAACTGCCGCATGTGGACGCGGCGAAGTTCGATGCAGCCTTGCAGTCGCACCAGGATGCGCTGATCGCCGAGTGGGAGCGCGATCACGACGACGACCGGCCCTCCCAAAATCGGCCGCCCTTGCCGGGCACTGGCGACGCGTTCATGCGGTTGGTCGAGGCCGGGTGGGACGCCGAGGCCGCCCGTCGTCCGCATGGGCAGCACACCACGGTGGTGGTGCATCTGGACCTCAACCAGCAGGTCGCTGCGCTGCATCTGGGTCCGCTGTTGTCGGAGGCTGAGCGTCGTTATCTGTTGTGCGATGCCACCTGTGAGGTGTGGTTCGAGCGTGACGGGCAAGTCATCGGCTCGGGTCGAGCGACGCGGGTGATAAACCGTCGGCTTCGTCGTGCCCTCGAGCATCGTCATCCCACGTGTGCGGTGCCTGGTTGTGGCGCTACTCGTGGTCTGCACGCCCATCACATCCGGCATTGGGAAGACGGCGGCCCGACCGAGTTGGACAACCTCGTCCTGTTGTGTCCTTATCATCACCGGTTGCATCATCGGGGTGTCATCACCATCACAGGGCCGGCTGACCGGCTCACCGTCACCGACAGCGCGGATCGGGAACTGAGCGCGGGATCGCTTGCCCGTCCGCCGAACCGACCCCCGCCTGGTGCGGCGCCCTATCGGGGGCCCACCGGTGAGCGCGCCGACTGGTGGTGGTACGACCCCTTCCAGCCCCAACCCCCACCGACCAACAACTAAGCCGCTCATCCGGGGTCGACGAGTACCGGCAACATTCGAAGCTCAGCCGTTCTGGGGGTCCAGTAACTCGTTGGCAATATGCGCAGTTGACGCATTCTGCAGTTTGATGCTGATGAGTGCGCGGTGCGACGAGAGCGCGTTCAGCCGCGCAGGTCGACGGGTATCGGCTCGGTCGGCCACCGTCGCCGGCCCTGAGTCCTCAGGTGGCCTTCTGCGCCGAAAACAGGTTACGGAAACGGTTCTCAAGAATGGGCCGCGGACACCATCGCTCTGGCTGTCCTCACGCCACCGACGGCCGTCGCGGACCCGAACCCGAGCGACTCATGCGTCATTCGCCGGCTGCTGATTGCCTTTGCGTTAGCAGCGCGGCGAGTTCTTCGCGGCTCGTTGTATCCGTCTTCGCCATCGCCTTATATATATGGCCCTCGACCGTGCGAACCGACACCGTCAACCGCGCCGCCACGTCTTTGTTTGACAGACCCTGACCGAGAAGCAATACGATCTCTCGCTCTCGATCCGTCAGCGGCAACGGTTCCCGCGCTTGCCGCAGCGTTGGCGTATCCGCACCGCACTCTGCGGCGAGTGCTTCCGTTCTAGCCGCACAATTCAGTGCCGATCCTCGTCGGTCCTGCCTCCGATATGCAATCGCCGCCTGCCCCGCCGCGTCCACCGCGGCCACACGATCGCCCATTTCTTCGAAAGCCTGTGACACCGCTGCCAACTCACCGCCATTATCCTCATCCATCGCTGCCGCGAACCTCGCCGCGACCCCCACCCGCGGGCCCTCGACTGTTCCTTCCAGCTCCCGCAGCCGCGGCTCGCACGACCTATCGCCGAGCTGCGTCGTCGTCTGACGGCACATCACTTCCACCGCGAATCGTCCATTCGCTCCGGCCTTTTCGGCCGCCGACCGCAATAACGCTATCGCCTCGCTGACAGCACCCTGCTCTGCCGCCACCCACGCCCTCGCGATGCTCTTCTCGTACTCCAGCTTCCTGAACGGGCGCTTCACCGTTTCCAGCTCATCGAGCGCCGTCGCCGCTTCACGCCACCGACCCCTCATCGCCAACGCCGTCGCCCTCGGTATCCCGTACCGATACCCCCATCCCTGCGCGTGGCCCGTCGCCGTCAACGCCCCCTCCGCCCTTTCCAACAACTCGCACGCCTCAACCAGTCGCCCCTGACCAAGCGCCGCCCGGCCCGCAATCGCCGGCCCTAGTAAATGCGCCGTCCCCGGCAGATCCGCGGCCTGGCCCCGCGCCCACTCCGCCACCTCGAGGGCCTCTTCGATTCGACCCGCCAACACCAGCGCGGTCACATGCGAGTCCGCGATGTTGAACCTCATGTGCGGCATGTCCGAGCACCGCACCGCGATCTCGTATCCGGCCTTAGCCACGGCTACCGCATCCGCGGTCCGCCCCGCGTCCGCATATATCGTCGCCAGCGCCCACGCCGTCTCCGCGCCCACGATCGGCGGCAGCTCTTCCAGCGTCAACCCCTCCAGCGCTTCTAACGATTCCGCCGGCTTGTCCACCGCGAACAAATACACGCCCCGCACCGCATTAATGCTCGTGCTTGCCGGCCCCTCCTCGATCACCTCTTCCGCGCGATCCGGCTCAGCCAGCGCCCACAGCAGATTGCTCGCCCGCAGATACGTGGACCGCGCGTGCTCCTCTTCGGTCAACGAGTCCACCGGGACCTCCGCCAATACCTCTTCGGCTTCCTGCCCTCGGCCCAGCCACGACAATGCGTGCGCGCGGATGAACGTCGCTTCTGCTCCGCCGCCTCCACGCGTCGCCGCCCTTGCCAGCCGGTCGGCGAGCGCCAGATCCCCCAGAGCTATCGCTCCCCGCGCGGCCCCGACGTACAGTTCAGCGTCGGGTTCCACGTCCGAGTCCAGACTCAACGCTCCACGTCGAACCATCACCCGCACGTCGTCGGAATCCCCGGCCGCGGCCAGTTCGGCCGCCAACTCACCTCGCAACCTCCGCAACCGAGTCGGCGCCGCGGTCTTCCTGCGCACCTCGCCGTACAGCGGGTGCGCGACCCACACCTCGACGCGATCGTTGACATCATCGAGCCTGATCAGCCCGCGAAGGTCAGCCTCTTCGACGGCCTCCTGCGAGGTGATCCGCTGCAGCGCCGCCAACTCGATCGGCTCGCCGACGGCAAGCGCGTCGACGACCTCGCCGACTCCGCGAGGCAGATCCCCGATGCGCGACTCGATCAGCTCGACCAATCCCGGCGGCACAACCGGCTCATCCGCCCACTGCCAATAACCGCTCCGCTGGTGCAGGCGCTCGTCCGCGACCGCCTGCTCGACGATGTGCCGCAAATACAACGTGTTGCCGCCCGTCAGCTTCCACAGGCTGCCGGCCGTGTCCGGCTCGATCGGCCCGTCCAACGTCTCCGACAGGAGCGCAGTTGTGTCCTCTAGCGACAGCGCTCCCAGGTCGATTCGGTCGAACTGGCCGAACTTCCAAAGTTCCTGTACTCCAACGGGTATCAGCTCATCGTTCCGCTCGGTGAGCAGAATCTTGCCGACGCCGCGCTGCACGATCTGCTGCAGCACGAACATCGTCAGGTCGTCGAGCAGGTGCGGGTCGTCGACGCCAACCACCACCGGCGCGGTCGAGGACGCCTCAGTCAGCGATTCGATCACCTCGCTCACCAGGTGCAGGACGTCGCCGCCAGCCAGTCCAGCCCACGACGCCAATGCGCCGAGCGGAATCCCACGACCGCACGACGTGCCGACCACCCAGCGGACCTCACCGCCTCTCGACGCCACAGCGTCGAGGGCTTCGCGCGCGACCCTGCTCTTCCCGACACCAGAAGCCCCGCAGATCACCACGCCGGACGTAGCCGGGTCGGACATCGCGGCCTCGACGAGCCGCATCTCCTTGGCCCGCCCCACCAACGGCCACGTCAACCGCATGTGACCAGGGTAAAGAGCGGCTGCGGCCCATGATGTAAGTAGAGGAAATCGACCAAACGGGCCGGAAACAGGTACCGCTCTACTCTCTCCATCCAGCCTGCTCACAGGCGAATATCAGATCGATCGCGTTAATTACCGCGGTAGCGCCGAACGGGAGACTGAAATGAGCAATCATGGGCTTGTTCTCCCAGGTGAACGGGCGAAGCGGGTGGGGCGAGTGACGATCGCAACGGGGTCTCCTCTCACGCTGGATGCACGCGCCTCGCGCGCGTGGGCGCGTCGCTTCGCCCGCACGACACCCGGCGTGGTCGTTGTCATCGCGGTCGCCGTCGCGGCGTCCTGCATCCTCGCCGGCGTTGTGAGTGCCGCCGCGGTCGGCTCGCGAATCGCCGAGCAGAAGGCGGTCCTCGACCGGTCAGAGCCGTTCGCCTACGCGGCGCAGAATCTGTACGCCGCCGCGTCCGCGGCCGATGCAGCCGCCGCGACGTCGTTTCTCTACGGCGGCCTCCAGACGCCACTGATGCGGGCGCGCTATCAGCAGTCTCTGGCAGCCGCAACATCCGCCTTGGCCGACGCCACCGCCGGGGCACCAGACGCCGACACTCGCAAGGCGCTTGCCGAGGTATCGGCCCAATTGACTACGTACGCGGGGCTCGTCGAGGCCGCGCGAGCGAACGGCGTGCAGGGCTTCCCGATCGGGTCGTCGTACCTGCGGGAGGCGTCGTCCCTGATGCAGACGGAACTGCTTCCGAGTGCGGAGAAGGTCTACGCCGCCGATCTCGCCCGAGTCGACCACTCGCAGCGTCGCATCGGGTCGCTGCCGAAGGTGAGCCTCGCGCTGCTGGCGCTCGCAGTGGTCGCGATCGCTGCGGGCTCGGCGACCATGTCCAAGCGCACCAACAGACAGTTCAATGTCGGGTTGGTCGCCGCAGGTGTGGTCACGGTGCTCGTGAGCGCCTGCATCGTCGGAGCCGTTCACCTCGCCGCCGGTGAAGTCGAGCGCGGACGTACCGAAGGCACCGAGAAGTTCGGCAGGATCGCGGAAGCTCGCATCCTCGCCCAGCAAGCCCGGACCGACGAAACCCTGCAACTGATTTCGCGCGGCGACATCACAGCCAGCGAGAAGAAATTCGACGGCCACATCGATGATCTCCGCACCAGGCTCGGCACCAGTTCTCCTGCGGCGACGGACGCCGTGAACAAGTGGGTCGCCGGCCACCGCAAGCAGGTGGACGCCTACCGCGCCGGCGACTTTCCGGCAGCGGTAGTGCAGGCGCTCGGCACCGATCCCGGCGGATCAGGCGCACAGTTCGCCATCGTCGAGTCGACCCTGGGCGACGCATTGCAGCAAGCCCGAACGACCATGCGCGACTACATGTCCGACGCGGGCGACTACCTCGTGTGGATACCGACGGCGACGCTGGTGCTGATGACCGCGGCCGCGGCAGCCGCCGTCATCGGGCTATGGCCCCGGCTCAAGGAGTTCCTATGAGAACCCGGGTCGCTACGGTCTTGCTCGCCATCGTCATGGCGGTGGCCGGGTGCAACGCCGCCTCGACGTCGACGCCACCGCCGACGGTGACGATCGCGCCGGCACCTGTGAGACCCGCAGGGGCGCAGGACATCACGACCACGCCCAAGGCGCCGAACGACGACTGTGACGATCGAGAGGCCAGCCTTCGGCCCGGCCCGCAGCCGTCTCCGAAAGCGATGCCGCCTGGTTCGACCATGGACCGAATCGCAGCCCGCGGACGCCTCATCGTCGGCGTCGACCAGAGCACCTACTACTTCGGCTTCCGCGATCCCTCCTCGGTTGAGCTGAAGGGCTTCGACATCGACCTCGCCCGCGAGACCGCACGCGCCATCTTCGGCGATCCGGATCAGATCGAGCTGCAGGTGGTCGATGCCAGCGAGCGTGAGTCGGCGCTCGAGTCCGGTCGGGTCGATCTGGTGGTTCGGACCTACTCGATCACGTGTGACCGCAAGAAAGTGGTCGACTTCTCGACGACCTACTTCTACGCGAACCAGCGCATTCTCGTCGTCAAGGGCTCGCAGATCAGCTCTGCCGCTGACCTTTTGGGCAAGCGCGTATGCGCTGTCTCGGGTACCACGTCACTACCGCGGCTGTTGGCCGTGAACCCCAGTCTGACGGTGGTCGGCGTGGCCAACTGGACCGATTGCCTACTGATGCTGCAACAGGGACAGGTCGACGCGATCAGCACTGACGATGCCGTCCTGGCCGGACTTGTCCGGCAGGACCCGAACGTGGAGATGGTCGGCCCCAGCCTGGGTATCGAGCCGTACGGCGTCGGGATCAAGAAGGGCAACGACGATCTGGTTCGGTTCGTCAACGGTGTCCTCGCCGACCTCCGCGAGGACGGAACGTGGGAACGGCTGTACAACCGATGGCTGCTGACCCCTCTCGGGCAATCGCCCGGGCCGCCGACGCCGAGGTATCAGGATTGATCATGGATCAGCTCAGCGTTGACCGCTTGTCAGC